>JAFEAI010000057.1 GCA_018266475.1 Bacteroidota bacterium | reverse complement strand
CCAGGACGGTGCTTGTAGCTGCTCAAGGGAATTCAGTTTCAAGGATACGCCTGAGCAGATCATCCAAGGGCCCCAGGTCTTGCTGTATGTTGGCCCAGATGGAAGGCAGGCGGATGCCGAAGTAGTCGTGGGCGATCACGTTGCGTTGGGCGCGCACCAGGTGCCACGGATAGGGGTGCCGGTCCAGGATGGCGGGGTCGATGCGCTGCACCTCCTCGCCGATTGCCGCCAACAGCATCAGGACCGCATCGCTGGTCTTTTCATCACGGATGAAGCGAACGCTGTCGAAGCCCTTTACATGCCGGTGAACGCGGGCAATGGCGTCCCGCATGCGTTGCAGGGCCCGCTTGCTCTCTTCCCGGTCATCTTTCATGGATCAGTCGCAGGTCGGGTTCGATGCGTGCGCGCACATGGGGGCGGAACGTGTCCATGAAGCCCACGTCCACCTTGCGGCCCACCAATTGTTCCAGCTGGTATTGCACTTCGGCCAAGTCGAAGTAGCTGAAGGGATCTTGCACCTCGATGGCCAGGTCGATGTCGCTTCCGGGCTTGTCGTCCTTGCGGGCAAAGGAGCCGAAGAGCCATGCCTTGCGCACCTTTGGGAAGCCTTTCAGGCCCGTCTTCAACTTGCGGACGATGGCGCTGCGGTCCTGCTTGTTGAAGAGGGTGTAGGCCACTTGCGCCTCCGCCGCCCTCAAGGCGTCCAAGGCAAGTTCATCGTCGCCCACGGCATACATCACGGCATCGCGCAGCCAGATGGTGAGCAGCGCATCGGCCGGAATCTTCAGCAGGCGGGCCAGCGCTTTTACCGTGTTGCGGTCGGGCTTGCGCACACCGCGTTCCCACTTGCTCACCAGGCTCAGGTCCACCTTCAGTTTGGCGGCCACCTCCTGCAAGGTGAGGCCCGCCGCCGCACGATGGGTGCGCAGTAGTTCGGGGAAAGAGGCGGTGGCAGCCATATTGGACAATATGCGTCCAAAAGTAGGTCAACTCCTTCAACACGGAAGCCCGAAGTTTTACGCCGTTGCCTTGGCGGGCGGATCCGGGTCTTGCCAAGTGCCCGGCAGCAGTTTCCTTCGCACCATGAACACCACCATCCGCCCCGCCGAACCCCGCGATGTGCCCGCCATGCTCGCCCTGGTGAAGGAGCTGGCCGCCTTCGAGAAGGAACCGGATGCCGTTACGGTGACCGTTGCCGAAATGCGCGATGCCGGATTCGGCCCCAAGCCCGTGTGGTTCGGCTGGGTGGCCGAGGGGCCTGTTGATGGTTGTCAGTTGCCAGTTGGCAGTGGTGGCGCCGGAGGCCACCCTGACAACGAACAACCGACAACTGACAACCAACAACGGACAACGGACAACCCCATCCTCGGCATGGCCATCTGCTACGAACGCTATTCCACCTGGAAGGGCCGCTGCCTCTACCTGGAGGACATCGTGGTCACCGAGAAGGCACGCGGGCAGAAGTTGGGTGAGCGCCTCTTCCGCACCTGCGTGGACCATGCTGTTTCCGAAGGCTTCCACGGCATGCGCTGGCAGGTGCTGGATTGGAACACTGACGCGATCCGGTTCTATGAGCGGTTCGGGGCGGAAGTGTCCGCCGGTTGGCTCAATGGCGACTTGTCTGCGGAGCAGATGAAAGCACTGCTGGACCAGGCTTAGCGGACCAGCAGCCGTGCGGAGGCATTGAAGCCGCCTTCATTGGCGCGAGCGTCCACGCTCGTGCCCATTACATTCGTCCAAACATGACCGCACGAGCGCGGACGCTCGCGCGAGTTGAGGGATCCACTTGAACGGTTTCGCTGAACATGCTTCTCCAGTACGCCAGCGACCTGCATTTGGAATTCCCTGAGAACCGGGCATGGCTGAAGGCTCATCCAATTGTGCCAAAGGCGGAGGTGCTGCTCCTGGCCGGTGATGTGCTGCCCTTGCACCAAGCGTATGGTGCTCCCGGCCTGTTCAAGCGGTTGACCCAAGGCTTCCGGGAGGTGATCTGGTTGCCCGGAAACCACGAATACTACGGTGGGCGGATTGAGGAAATGGACCTGGATACCGATATCCGGCTGTTCCAGAACATCCGCATCGTGAACAATCGGGCGGTACATTATCCCGGTTTGCGCATCCTGTGTACCACGTTGTGGACGGCCATTGCGCAGATGAACGAAGGGGCCTTGCGCCACAACATGAACGACTACCACGCCATCCGCCATGGCCGCAGTTTGTTGATGCCGGCGCACACCACGCGATTCCATGCGCATTGCCTTGCGTGGCTGAAGAGCGAACTTGCCAAGCCCTTCGACGGATGCACCATCGTGGCCACGCACCACGTTCCCTCGTTGCAGCACTATCCGCCGGAGTACGTGGGCAGTGCGCTCAATCAGGCCTTTGCCGTGGAACTGGATGGTCTGATCGCAGGAAGCGGCGCCGCAGCGTGGATCTACGGCCATCACCACCGGAACACCCCTGCGTTCACCATCGGCGATACGTGCATGCTCACCAACCAGCTTGGGTACGTGGCCGCCGGCGAGCACCGCGATTTCCATCCGGAGGCAGTGCTGGATACCGGTCCATGATCGCCTTCGGATGCCTGCCCCGCATGCATCCCTCCTGGCCCCGGATCCGGCAAGTGCCCGTTCGCCTTCTTCTCCATCCATTTTCATCCGGCTGCCCCCATCTTCGCGCCGTGAATTGAAACCGGGGGGGATGAAAGTGTTCAAGTTCGGGGGGGCCAGCGTGAAGGATGCCGCTGGTGTGCGCAACGTGGCCAAGGTGCTTTCGCATTTCGCGCAGGACGATCTATTGGTCGTGGTGAGCGCCATGGGCAAGACCACCAACGCGCTGGAAGAGGTGGTGAAGGCCTACCGCGAAGGGCGCAATGCCAAGCCGTTGATCCTTGCGCTGCAAGGCATGCACGCCATGGCCCTCGCTGAAGTGGCGCCTGCAGACCAGGCTGCGGCAACAGCTTTGGCGGCCTCCTTCGATGCGCTCAAGCACTATGTCGCGCAACCGGTGCAGCATGAGGAAGACCGCGACTACGACCACATCGTGGCCTTCGGCGAGGTGTGGAGCACGCTGATCGTGAGCGCTTATTTGAACAGTGCGGGATTCGCCAACAAATGGGTGGACGCGCGAAAGATCATCACCACCGATGCGCGCCACCGCGCGGCCCATGTGAAGTGGGACCTGCTGCAAGGGAATTGCGCCACGCACCTGCCCTCGTTCGATGCGCGGCCGCACCGCATCGTTACCCAAGGCTTCATCGGGCAAACCGAGGACGGCAGCACCACCACCCTCGGGCGCGAAGGCTCGGATTTCAGCGCGGCCATCTTCGCCTACGCATTGGACGCGGAGAGCGTCACCATCTGGAAGGACGTGCCCGGCATGTTCAACGCCGACCCGCGGAAATTCCCGGATACCAAACTGCTGGCGCAATTCAGCTACAAGGAGGCCATCGAGCTCAGCTACTTCGGCGCCAGCGTGATCCACCCGCGCACGCTGCAACCGTTGCAACGCAAGGGCATTCCGCTGTTCGTGCGCTCGTTCATTGACCTGGCCGCGCCCGGCACCACCATCAGCGAGGCCACCGACCACGACACGCTGATCCCGTCCTTCATTGTGAAACCGGACCAGCTGCTCATGAGCATCACCCCGCGCGACCTCAGCTTCGTGGTGGAGGAGAACCTCAGCGGCATCTTCAAGCTCTTCGCAAAGCGCAACGTGCGCATCGAGCTGATGCAGAACAGTGCCGTGGCCTTTACCGTGGCGGTGGACGACACGCCCCGTGCACGCCAATTGGCCGAGGACCTGCGCGGGGAGTATGAGGTGCGCTGGAACGATGGCTGCGAGCTGCTCACCGTGCGCCATTACGATGAGGCCACGCTTACGCGGCTGCTGAACGGGCGCGAGCCGTTGGTGGAGCAGCGTTCGCGCAACACCGCGCGCTTTGTGCTGAAGTGAACCGGCCTGCACCGTACGGCGAATACATTCGCACCATGCACCGGATCTGCTTGCATACCCTGTTCTGTGCGGCCTTCTTCGCCTTCGCCGCTTTGCTGCCCGCCCAGCCCGGGCACCCGCTGGCCGATAGCCTTCGCGCTGCCGTGCTGCGCGCCGACAGCGTGAAGGACCTGCGGTCCGCCGTTGACCTGCGCATTCAATTGGCCGGGCAGGAAGGGCGCGGCACGGCCATCGTGTTGCTGAAGCAGGCCGCAGCGCTGGCGGACAGCGCGCAGCGCACCGACCTTGGCACCATGGCGCACCGCATGCTGGCAGAACGCCTTGCGCAAAGCGGCGATGCGGCCATGGCATTCCGCGAGGCCATGCGCGCCGATTCGCTGGACCGGCTGCGCGAGGCGCAGGAACTCCGGCGGGTGGAAGCAAACCATGCGCATGAGCTGGGGCGCATGGCCGCGCAACGGGACAGCATCGCTGAAGCCGCCCGTGTGCAGGAGCAGGTGTTGGGGCAGGCCATCGCCGATGTGCTGCAGCGCGCGGGCAGCTGGATGATCGCCGCCATTGCGGCCTTGCTCACCGGCGTGCTGCTGGTGATCATGGTCTTCCTCCGCACCGGGCGCATCACGGGCCGCATGCGTGCCACCATCGAGGAGCTGCGCAAGGAGCTGGAGGCACTGAAGCGCGCGCCGCCCATCCGCACCGAGGCGCCTCCCAAGCCTCCGGAAGCCACGGTGCATGCCGTGGATGAGGCCATGAAGCCCGTGGTGGCCGGCCTGTTTGAAAAAGGCGCCCCGGAGCGGATGGCCACGCTACGCGATGCCCGCCTGCGCGGCGACAAGGACAAGGTG
>JAFEAI010000056.1 GCA_018266475.1 Bacteroidota bacterium | reverse complement strand
TCGCGGCCTGCGGAGGCTTCCAGGCGGGTCACCATCACCTTCCAATCGCGGCCGCCGCGCTGCAAATACTCCCAACCCACCACATCGCCGTGGATGGAGCGGAACTCATGGAACAGCGGCAAGGGATCGTGGTCGTTGATGAAGATGAAGCTGTCGCCCACGGGCAGCTCCTTGAACATTTTCAGCAGGGTGCGGTGCCGGTCGATGGGCACCATGACGCGGACATCAAGTTCTTGGGGAAGATGGATCTCGTTGCTCATTACTTGGGGTTCTATCAAAGTGGCTGCAAGGTATTGGCCGCTGCGGGGCGCAGTGTTGATGAAGGTCAGGAAGCCGGCCGTGCGCATTTCCCCGCAGGTATGTACTCGGGCATTCATTGGCCCCCGCCATCCTGACCGGCATCATCCGGGCTTCCCGTCCGCATGTGCTTACTTCGCGGAAAATCACCGCCATGCGCATTCATTCCGCTATTGCCGCAACCATTGCTCCCGCCTTGCTGCTGGGCCAATCCATGCAGCCGTTGGCCATACCGCCGTTGCTGGAGGCGGACACCATGCACCTGGTGATGGCGGCGCACACGCACCAGTTCTACCCCGGGGTGAACACGGCCACGTACGGGGTGAACGGCGACTACCTGGGCCCTACGCTGGTGCTGCAGAAGGGGGATACGGCGCGGATCATCGTGGAAAACCAGTTGAACGAGATCACCACCATGCACTGGCACGGCATGCACGTACCGGGCGAGATGGACGGCGGGCCGCACAGCATCATTGAGCCGGGTGCGAGCTGGATGGCCGAATACCCGGTGAAAAATCCGGCGGGCACCTACTGGTACCATCCGCATCCGCACATGCTCACGGCCAAGCAGGCCAACCTGGGCATTGCAGGATTCATCATCGTGCGCGACGGTGAAGAAGCGCAACTGGCCCTTCCGCGCACGTACGGCGTGGATGATTTCCCGGTAGTGATCCAGGACAAGAAGATCATTTCCACAGGACAGATGGCCACCTATCCGCTTGGCGATTCGCTGTGGGTGAACGGCACACCGCATCCGTACTTGGAGGTGCCCGCGCAAGTGGTGCGGCTTCGGCTGCTGAACGGCTCCATTGCGCGCATCTTTCCCTTGGGCTTTGACGACAACCGGAATTTTGCGGTGATCGCAGGCGATGGCGGCCTGTTGCCCGCCCCTGCCAGCACCAACCGGCTGTGGCTGGGCAACGGAGAGCGGGCGGAGATCCTGCTGGACCTGACGGGCCTGGAGGGCGACAGCCTGCTGCTGAAGAGCTACGGAAACGAACTTGGCCAATCCATGCCGGGCTCGGGCAACATCCTGTTTGAAAGCAGCCTGCTCAACGGCATCGCTTTCCCCGTGCTGCGTATCCGCATTGGCTCCCCTACGGCGGACCCGGTGACCACGATTCCTTCCACCCTTGTGACCATCCCGGTGCCGGGCGAATCCACCAGTATCCGCACGCGCACAAAAACCATCACCGGCACCGGCATGGTGGCGATGGGGCAGTTCATGATCAACGACGAGATGTACGATATGGACGTGGTGAACGACACCATGCTGCTGGGCACCAACGAAGTGTGGCACTTTGTGAACAACAGCAACCTTGCGCACCCCATGCACCTGCACGGCGTTTCCTTCTTCGTGCTGGAACGCAACGGCGTGCCGCCACCGCTGTGGGAGCGCGGCCCCAAGGACGTGGTGCTGGTGGACGCGGGCGAGGATGTAAAGTTCATTGTGCATTTCGGCGAGCTGGCCGGCGCCGATTTCCCGTTCATGTACCACTGCCACAACCTGATGCACGAGGACCACATGATGATGCTGCAGTTCATGGTGCTTGACCCCACGAGCGGCATCTCCGACCAAGCGGATACGCCGGTGCTGATATCGCCTTCGCCCACTACGGGCGTGGTGCGGTTCCTTGCCGGCCACACCGTGGAGCACATCACGGTGCGCGATGTGCTGGGGCGCGTAGTCCTTGAGCGCAGCGGGCCACTCGGAAAGGAGGGCACGTTGGATCTTTCCGCCGCGCCAACAGGCATGCTATTGGTGCAGTTGGAAGGGACCGGCCAGCGCAGCGTGGTGCGGGTGGTGAAGGAATGAGCTTCCCTGAAGAACTTCATGGAATAGCAGAGCTGTATGCTGCACTATCTTCGTTGCATGCTCAAGGAACTGATCGGCGAACGCGGCCCGCAATTCACGGAGCTTTGTCGCATGCACAAGGTGAAGGAGCTATACGTCTTTGGTTCCGCCGTGAACGGGCCGTTCAATGATGCAAGCGATGTTGACCTCATCGTGGATGTTGAACAAGGTGACCCCGTGGAAACAGGCGAGCGGCTGTGGTCCTTTTGGGACCGCATGGAGCAATTCTTCCAGCGCAAAGTGGACCTGCTTACTCCGCGCTCCTTGCAAAACCCGGTGAAAAAGCGCCATATCGACGCACACAAGAAGCTGATCTATGATGGATCGACTGGAAGGCTTCTATGCTGACATCCTTCATGCGATCGATCTGATCGAGGGCTTCCTGGACCAAGGCAAGATCACCACGTTTGACGGCTATTCCAAGCACATACTGGTGAAGAGTGCGGTGGAGCGGCAATTGGGCATCATAGGCGAAGCCGTGAACCAAGTACGCAAGCTCGATCCCCGCCATCCCATACCGGAGGCGGACCGGATTGTACAGTTCAGGAACCGGTTGATCCATTCGTATGACTCGATCGATGACACGTTCGTTTGGCCGATCTTGACAAAGCACCTGCCTGAGTTGAAAGCAGTGATCCAGGGCAGGGCGAAGTAGGCTTGCACCCTCTCCTGCAACATGCTCCCTCAAGGTCTCCCGAAGGGGACCTTGCAGGTACAACTCTCTCGCGTCAAGGTCCGCTGCGCGAGACCTTGATGGAACTCGCACCCTCCCGTCATTGCGAGGACCGGTGCTTTTGACCGGTCCGAAGCAATCTCTAATTCCAAGGAGGTCCCGGGAAGGGAATCAAAGATTGCTTCGGCCCAAAGCGGCCTCGCAATGACGTTGTGATGAGCTCCCTCAAGGTCTCCCGAAGGGGACCTTGCAGGTACAACTCTCCTGTGTCAAGGTCCGCTGCGCGAGACCTTGATGGCTCTTGTTCCCTCAAGGTCTCCCGAAGGGGACCTTGCAGGTGGAACTCTCTCGCGTCAAGGTCCGCTGTGCGAGACCTTGATGGAACCCTGAAAGCTACCCCAGCACCTCCTTCACCCGGTCCGCAGCCTCCTGCAACGCCACGGCACCGATCACCTTCAGGCCGCTCTTGTCGATCAGCTCCTTGGCCTCCTTGGCATTGGTGCCTTGCAGGCGCACAATGATGGGCACCTTGATGTCGCCGATGTTCTTGTAGGCATCCAC
>JAFEAI010000055.1 GCA_018266475.1 Bacteroidota bacterium | reverse complement strand
TTCGAGATCGGCGGCAGCGAGGTGGTCGGTTTCCTGGGCCCCAACGGCGCGGGCAAGAGCACCATGATGAAGATCCTCACCTGCTTTGTGCCGCCCACCGGCGGTGATGCCAGCGTGTGCGGCTTCGACATCCGCGAGCAGAGCATGGAGGTGCGCCGCAACGTGGGCTACCTGCCCGAGCACAATCCGCTCTACACCGACCTGTACGTGCGGGAATACCTGGAATTCACCGCAGGCATGTACGGCCTGAAGAACAAGGCGGCCAAGGTGAAGGAGATGATCGGCAGGGTAGGGCTGGAGCGCGAGCAGCACAAGAAGATCGGAGCGCTCAGCAAGGGCTATCGCCAGCGCGTGGGCCTTGCGCAGGCCATGATCCACGACCCCAAGGTGCTCATCCTGGACGAGCCCACCAGCGGGCTGGACCCCAACCAGCTGGAGGAGATCCGCGCACTGATCAAGCACATCGGCGAGCAGCGCACCGTGATGCTCAGCACGCACATCATGCAGGAGGTGGAAGCCATCTGCACGCGCGTGATCATCATCGACAAGGGCCGCATTGTGGCGGACGACAATGCCAAGCACCTTCGGGGCATGGGCGACCAGAAACAAGCACTGTTGGTGGAGTTCGACGGGCGCGCCACCGAAAACGAACTGATCGCCCTGCCGGGCGTGCTGCATGCCGTGCGCGGCGCGGGCAATACATGGACCATCACCTTCCCGGAGGACCAGGACATTCGGCCCACCGTGTTCCAGTTCGCCGTGGACAAGGGCCTGAAGGTGCTCACGCTCCAAAAGGCGGAACGCGACCTGGAGGACGTGTTCAAGGAATTGACGGCCCTGCGGTGAACGGGCGGTTGTTTTTTGCGGCCGGGAGGGTGGATGGTCCATGTTGGACGGCATTGCCTGCGGGAGGTAACGGGGGGAAAGCGGCGGCGCCCCGCCCTGCTGCGGCAGGCGGGCAGCGCGCTTCCTGACCCGCACCAGCAGGGCAATCGGGTCTTCTTGTCTTGCTAGGAAAGGCCCTGATGAGCGCTGAAGGCGCGACCGCATCGCTGCCCAACGCGCAAGCGTTGGGCAGCGATGCACCTTGTCATCGGGGAGGGCTGTAGGCCCGACCTTACCGCACCTGGCGATGAGGCCGGGCTTTCAGCCCTGGCGATCGCGCATTTGGTATCCCGGCCCTACGCGTGAGCGTAGGGCCGGGATAATGCCGGGCCTTTGGCCCTAGTGGCAGTCTGCCCCTGCTCCGGAATCTCTTCCGTGTTATCCGGGGTGGCGGTGAAAGACCCCGCGCAAGGAAAGGGATCAAGACCCGATGGCCCTGACCCGCATCAGGACAATGGCCGGGGCAGGCCCGTAC
>JAFEAI010000054.1 GCA_018266475.1 Bacteroidota bacterium | reverse complement strand
GCCCTGCACGTCCAATAAGCCAGCTGTCCGCCCTACCTTGCATCCCCATGCGCCACCTTCCAGCCTTGCTCCTTGCCCTGGCCACCGCACCCGCCCTGGCCCAGCCCGCCTACGACCGCGATGCCATCGGGCGCATCGCCGAACGTGAGAAATGCCGGCCATTCCCCGGCGTTCTGCGCAGCGGCGGGCCGCCTGTCCGCGGCTTCGACATGAAATATGCGCGCTGCCACTGGACACTGGACCCGGCCGTGCGCCACATCAGCGGGTCCGTCACTTCTTGGTTCACCGCCACCGCGCCCTTGGATGCCGTGGTGCTGGACCTCAGCGACAGCCTGCAGGTAACCGCCGTGCAGATGCACGGTGCTCCCGTAGCCTTCAGCCATGGTCCCGGCGACCTGCTGACGATCAACTTGCCCGCCACGCTGCCCGCCGGACAGCTTGATTCCCTCACCGTAACCTACCAGGGCCAGCCGCCCACCACCGGCTTCGGCAGCTTCGCCACCGAAAGCCATGCCGGCGTGCCGGTGCTGTGGACCCTGAGCGAACCCTACGGATCAAAGGACTGGTGGCCGTGCAAGGACGACCTCAACGACAAGATCGACTCCATGGACACCTACGTGACCGTGCCGCTTGGCAACCGGGCCGCCGGAAACGGCCTGCTGATGGGCGGCGACACCACGGGCAACCAGGTGACCTGGCACTGGCGCCACCGCTACCCCATCGACCCCTACTTGGTGGGCGTGGCCGTCACCAACTACCAAGTGAACGAACAGTACGCACCCATCGCCACCGGCGACCTGCTGGTGCTCACCTATGCCTACCCCGAGAACTACAACGATGCCGTCAACGGCGCCACCGGCCTGCTGCCCACGATCACGCTGTACGACCAGCTCTTCGGCGACTATCCCTTTGCACGGGAAAAATACGGCCACGCCCAGTTCAATTGGGGCGGCGGCATGGAGCACCAGACCATGAGCTTCGTGGGCGGATACTGGCCCGAAGTGCTCAACCACGAACTGGCCCACCAGTGGTTCGGCGACAAGGTGACCTGCAGCAGCTGGGCCGAGCTGTGGCTGAACGAGGGCTTCGCCACCTACCTCAGCGGCCTGGCCTACGAGCACCTGGCCCCCGTGTACTGGCCCATCTGGAAGCGCGGGCTCGTCAACAACATCACCAGCCAGCCCGGCGGCAGCGTCTTTTGCACCGATACCTTGGACCAGAACCGCCTCTTCAGCGGCCGCCTCACCTACAACAAGGGAGCCATGGTGATCCACATGCTGCGCTGGCTCTGCGGCGACAGCGCCTTCTATGCCGGGCTGCGCAACTACCTGGACGACCCTGCCCTGGCCTACCGCACCGCCACCACCGCCGACCTGCAGGGCCACTTGGAGGCCGCATCGGGGCTCGACCTCA
The DNA here is from genome assembly GCA_018266475.1 of Bacteroidota bacterium. Taxonomy (GTDB): domain Bacteria; phylum Bacteroidota; class Bacteroidia; order Flavobacteriales_F; family PHOS-HE28; genus PHOS-HE28. Next base: position 38,353 of record JAFEAI010000054.1, on the reverse strand, counting down.
CGGGCTTCTTTGCAGACTGGTACACCGGCGAGGGGTACCCCTCCTACACCACCGTATGGTCGCAGGATGCGGCCGGCGCGGTAGCGGTGAACCTCTCCCAGGTCACCTCCCATCCATCGGTCAGCTTCTTTGCCTTGCCCGTGCCGTTGAAATTCTTCGGACCCGGCGGCCAGGACACCACCGTGGTGCTGAACAACACGGTCAACAGCCAATCCTTCAACTTCCACCTGCCCTTCACGGTGGATTCCGTGCAGTTCGACCCGGAGATCTGGCTGATCAGCGCCCAGGACGTGGTGACGCAGGTGGGCGGGCCCGGCGCCGGCCCGGTGGTCCTGCTTCACCCCAACCCCGCCACCGACCGGATCAACTGGCATTTCTCCGCGCCCGTGCAGCAGCACAGCGTGCGCGTGCTGGACGCCCTGGGGCGGCCGGTGCTGCACAACAGCGCAGGGGCGCAGAGCCTGGACGTGTCCAAGCTTGCGCCCGGGCAGTACGTGCTGGAAGTGCAGGGGAAGCAAGGGCTGATGCGGGCGCGCTTCGTGAAGCAGTAATGCCAAGCCGCCTTTGGGAATAACCCCCAGGTCCTCTTCACTGACGCGGGCGTTCACGCTCGTGTCCCTTCACTGACGCGAGCGTCCACGCTCGTGTCCCATTTGAAAAGCGACTTCCTGCACGTGGTCCGGCGGACACTTCAATTCATGAATGCCCGCACTCCATGCAAACCGAACAGGCACGAGCGCGGACGCGCCAGTGTTGGGCGGCAAGGTGCTGTGCTACGCGGGAAGGCGGCCGGCCATCAGCCGCTGCACGTACTTGCCCAGCACATCAAACTCCACGTTCACGGCGTGCCCCGGGCGCAGCGTGCGGAAGGTGGTGTGCGCATGCGTGTACGGGATCACGGCCACGCTGAAGGCATCCGCCGCCAGGGCCGCAACGGTAAGGCTCACGCCGTTCAGGCAGATGGAGCCTTTTTCCACCAGCAGCCCGGCCTGTGGCGGCAGCCCGAAGGTACACCACCAGCTGCCGGCGCGCTCCTCCACGGAGCGGCAGACGGTCATTGCGTCCACATGGCCTTGCACAATGTGGCCGTCCAGGCGGTCGCCCGCGCGCAGGCTGCGCTCCAGGTTCACCCCGTCGCCGGGCCGCAGCGCGCCTATGTTGCTGCGCTGCAAGGTCTCTTCCACCGCCGTCACGCGGTAGCGGCCCCCGGCCTTTTCCACCACGGTAAGGCACACGCCATTGTGCGCCACGCTTTGGTCCACGCGCAGTTCACCGGCCATGGCCGCCTTTATCCAATAGTCCTTGTTGCTCCCGGCGGAGCCCACTTCCGCCACCTCGCCCACTTCCTCCACAATGCCGGTGAACATCAGTTGTGCTGCGCGTGGTTTCCGCCGGTGATCTGCAGGGTTCCCTTCAACACCTCCGGCACGGCGCCGTTCAAGCGCTTGAAGAACACCTTGCAGACGTAGAAGTACACGCCGTCCGGCACGGGTGCGCCGGTGTTGTCCAGCGTGCCGTTCCACCGGATGTCCGGGTCATGGGTGGAAAACACCAGCTGCCCCCAGCGGTTGAACACCTGCAGGTCGATCTCCTTCACGCCGCGGTACGGGAACGGAATGAACAGGTCGTTCACGCGGTCGCCGTTGGGGGTGATGATGTTGGGCAGGGTGTATTCGGGGCAATTGTCCCCGCACACCCGGTTGCTGAAGGCGCTTTCATTTCCGGCCGTGTCAATGGCGGTCACCACATAGCAGCCCGCCACCGACAGCCCGTCATGGTGCGCAAAGGTGGTGTCCTCCGCGCCGGTGATGGTGTGGATCAGCACCAGGGGCCCGCCCATGCTGTCGGTGAAGTAGATGTTGTAGCGGTAGGTGTCGTGCGCGCAGCTGTTGTTGGGGTTGTTCCAGGTGAGCGTGTTCAGCGGCAGTTCGCAGTCGTTCACCAAGGAAAGCGAGGGCGGGCATGGCGGGGTAAGGTCCACCGGCGTGGCGCACACCTCCTGGCTGTAGTTCACCAAAGGCGCGGGGAGCGCGGGGTTGTCATAGGCCCCGATGGCCTTCACGTAATAGCAGTAGCTGGATCCGTTCACCAGCCCGGAATCCACGTACAGGGGTTGCGTGGCCGATCCGATCAGGGTGAACACGCCCGCCACTTGCCTGTACACGGCGAACTGCGTGTTGTGCCACGGTGTGCTGTAGTTGATGTGCAGGGTGATCCGCTGGTCGTTGGGCTCGGCGGTGATGAACACCGAGGAGGCCGTATTGCCCGACCCCACCAACGTACTGCCGCCGTTGGCATACAGTTCCACGCGGTAGGCATGCACGCCGCTGCGGGTGTCCAGCCCCTGGTCCAGGAAGGCGGTGTCCGGGCTGGCCAGGAAGGCGGATGCGGCGGTGGTGTGTACCAGTTGCGCGGCCGTGGCATATCCGCTGCCGCGGTACAGCTTGAAGAGATAGGGCCCGGGAAACTGCAACGTGTCCAGGTCGTACGCATTGCTCCACCGCACCGTGTCCACCCCGTTGGCATTGCCGGTGGTTCCCACGCTCACATGCGTCATAATGGGCAGGTCGCGCTGCAGCATGTTGCAGAACTCCTCGCTGGCGTAGCTCTGCGCCCCGTCGGGGAAGGTGGCCACCACCATGTAGCAGTAGCGGATCCCGAAGGCCAGGCCCGTATCGGTATAGCCGGTGCCGTTCAGCCCGCTGGTGCTGCCGATGTACTGGTAGCCGGTATAGGCGGGCACGCCTGTTTCGCAGTGGCCATGCACATATCCGTACGAGCCGGCCCTGCGGTAGATGCGGTAGCCCGTGGCGTTGGCGCACACGCTGGCATCCCAGGACAGCAGCATGGCGGCGCCCTGCGGCACGGCCTGCGGATGTTGCGGGGCGGGGGCCACCACGGTGATGTTCATCGTTTTGTAATCCTGCAATTGCACCTGCGGATAGTTGTCCCGCGCATTGAACACCACTTGCCAGGGTTGTTGCCGCACATGGGTGCAGTTGGTGCTCCACGAGAAATTGCCGAACACGATATTTTGCGCGGGGCTGGAGGTGAACACCGCCGGCGAGCTCGCCGCTTGGAAGGGCGCCCCGAAGGCGTCCAGCGTAATGGTCTGGCCCGCGTCCGGGTCGGTGGCCTGCACCCCGAACGTCAGCAGGGTGCCCGCCTCCACGCACGTGTCATGCACGGCGGCGATCACCGGCGGATGGTTGTTGCACGGGCCCACGATCACCTGCATATCGCGCTCCACCCAGCCTATGCACACCCACTGCCCGTTGATCATGCGCCACTCCCGCACCCGGAAGGCGATGTTGTAGATGCCGTTCTGCTGCGGCGCGTTCCACGTGATGGTGCCCGTTACGGGATCAATGGAATACTGGTTGTTGGCCCCGGGCATCACCTGGTTCGGGAACTGGTACCCCGGAATGGGATCGCCAAGGCCGTCCGCAGGGATGGACAGGTCGCCGCCCAAGCACACCATGGGCTCAAAGGAGAGGCTGTCGCCGTCCGTATCATAGGCGCCGGGGTTGTGTATCCACGGCTGCCCCAAGCAGGCGTTCTGTATCGGCGGGTTCAGGAAGCGCGGGCTGCAATCGTTGCCGGCCACACTGATCACGATCTGCGTCTGCACGCACATGGGCACGTTCACCGAGCCCGGAATGTTCACCACGTCGGCCACGCGGTTGGGGTCTATGTACTGCAGCAGGTACACGCCCGGGCCGGGGTACACGTGCTGCCGGATGTACAGGTTGCGCTGCGTAAGGATGCCGCCCACCGTGATCACGTTCACCGCATTGCGCGGAATGGTGTCCTGCGGCGTGCCATCGCCCCAGGTCACAATGAACTCGGGCCGGTCCGCCGGCGAGTTCGGGTTGGTGTAGGTGATGATGGTGACCTCGTAGGTAAGGCTCCCCGGCCCGCCCACATGGCACACCAGGATCTCGCCCGCTTCGTTGTGCGTGGCGCGCACCGCAAAGCCCCAGCAGCACAGCGCAAGGGCGGCAAGGATGCGGATCACCTTCATGGAACAGGCAAAGTTCGCGATTTCCGCGATCCGCGCCGCATTATAGCCCGCCGCTCCCTGGATCGCCGGTACCGTTGCCCGCTATGCTATCGGGCAATGGCCCCGGTTCTCTGGCGCGAGCGTCTCCGCTCGTGCCCGCTCTATCCCTTGGGAAGCACAAGCGCACGAGCGAAGGACGATTGCGCGAATTGGGGGGGAGTTTAACGGAAATGAATTGCAAGCCACCGAAGTCGTACCTTGCACGTTCGCCATGGTATGCGCCTCACTGCATAAACCGAACAAAATCAGGAATCGCGCCAGCGGCGGCATCCTGCAATCCAACCCGGCCATTAGCTACACCTACGACGGCACCGTGGGCGGCACCACAAAGGGCAACCTGGCCACGCGCACCGACATCGGCAAGTACAGCACCAACAGCTTCCACCGCATCACCTCAGCCACCGGGGCCGACTACCCCTTCCCTTTTGATGACCCGCCCTTGGCCATCACACCCGGCCCGCAGGCCATCGCCTACACCAGCTTCCACCAGCCTGCCAGCCTCTCCGAGACCATCGGCGGTACTTCCTATCTATTGGAATACACCTACGACGCGGACCAGCAGCGCAACTACAGCAAGTTGCGCAACATGACCACCCAGAGCACCGTGGAGGAACGCTGGTACGAAAACGGCCTGGAGACCCAGCGCCTCAACGGCAACCCTTCCACGGACCGCAAGATCCTCTACGTGGAGGGCGGCGACGGCCTCTGCGCCTTGATCGTGGCCGAACCAGGCGGGGCCCAAACGGCTTACGCGATATACAAGGACCACTTGGGCAGCATTGTGGCGGTGACCAAGCACACCTTCTCACCCGAGCTGCTCGGGGGCGGCAACAGCGGCCCGCCGGAGATCATGGCCGAGCAGAACTTCGATGCCTGGGGCCGCCGCCGCAACCCCGACACCTGGCTCTACACCTCGGTGCCCAACCCGCCCGCCTGGCTGTACCGGGGCTATACCGGGCATGAGCACCTTGAGCCCTTCTCCTTGATCAACATGAACGGCCGCCTGTACGACCCGCTCAACGGGCGCATGCTCAGCGCGGACAACTACGTGCAGGGCGGCTTGGGCACCCAGGGATACAACAGGTACAGCTATGCGGGGAATAACCCGTTGAAGTATACGGATCCGAGCGGGGAGAACCCGGTAGTCGTTGCCGCACTGATCGGCGGAGCGATTTTCGGGTATTTGGGTGGTTCCGGTGCAAATGGTGGCGAATGGAATCCGGGGAAATGGGACTACAACTCGGGAAAGACCTGGGCTGGCATAGGCATTGGAGCCGTCGTCGGCGCCGGTGCAGGAATTGGGGCCATGCATGCGGGAATGGCCTTGTCCGGGACAGGGCTATTCTCCGCATTCACCAACGGATCTGTTGCCGCATTTGGCCTATCCATGGGTACAGCCGGAGCCGTAGCCGGTTATGCCACGGGCTTTGGTGTCGGCCTGATGAATTCAAACTGGGATACACACATTGCCAACCAAGTTGGTGGCTATTACGCTGGCATAGGGGCAGCAATTGGCAGTGTGGCAGGCCTGATCTATGGCAATACCGAGCAGGGCCGAAGCTACATGGTCCATGGGCGTGAACTGCTTCAAGCCTCTTTAGAAGGCGGGGGCATCACTTACACGCACCCCAATGGCATCAATTGGGGGCAAGCCTGGTGGCACTACCAGCATGGCTATGGCGCGCCATTGTCAACTCCCCTTTCAACGATCGACCTGAGCGGCATTGGCTCATCGGATTTCAGCCTCACGCAACCATATACGGAATTCAATCTCTTGGGTGGATACGGTAGCAATTTATCCGATAACATGGTATATGGAACATTAGCACTAAGTCTATCCAATGATAGGAGTTCCGTTCACTCATACTTGGGATTTGAAATGTATGATTTTAATATGCGTCCATGGAAGGGATATTTTTGGCGAAATATCGCCACGGTGATTGGACATGCGATCCATACGCCTGGTGGTACAATAGGAGTGCCATTTCCAATTCTGCTATTCGGAACAGCTCCAATAAACCCATAACGATGATTGGCCGATTAACTATCAAAGTATATGCTTTGGCATTATGCATGTTGGTTGTTTTCATGATATCGTGTGACCAACAACCACCAACTGACCTTAACTACTTCAAGCAATTGACAATTAGAAAGACAGGTATTGATCTCACGGACCCGATTGAACTATTGACTTCTAAAGATGTCGGAATTGATCTACATGGCACCCTCGCAGAAAATTACACGATCGGTATATCCACTTCAGACATGCGGTATGCAATGGACCAAATAACCAAAGATTCCGTAAATGAATGGAAAGAATCCGACCTTAGCTATATGCTCACAATCTATCCCAATAGCATTGAAGATACGTTATTCGCATTTTCGCTCCTAAAAGCCGAGCCGAGACTTCAAATTCAACTATTCAAGTAACACTTAAATGCACAGATCTACGGGGAGCAGAACTTCGATGCCTGGGGCCGCCGCCGCAACCCCGACACCTGGCTCTACACCTCGGTGCCCAACCCGCCCGCCTGGCTCTACCGGGGCTACACCGGGCACGAGCACCTTGAGCCCTTTGCCCTGATCAACATGAACGGCCGCCTGTACGACCCGCTGAACGGGCGCATGCTCAGCGCAGACAATTACGTGCAGGGCGGCTTGGGCACCCAAGGCTACAACCGCTACAGCTATGCGGGGAACAACCCGTTGAAGTATGCGGATCCGAGCGGGGAGTTCGTGGCAATCCCCTTCTTCGCACTGAGCATGACCGCAGAGTACCTCAGCAACCTGATCAATGGCGTTTCCAACCCGCTGGGGCAAGCCTATTCCAATACTTCCGCTTCCATGTCGGGCTTGGGCAATAGCTTGAAGGTCCATGGCCGCATAGGGGCCAATGGCGGCATGTCCTTCGGCATCAACCCGCTGAACCTGGGACTGGAATTCGGGTATGGCAGAAAGGATGGCAATGTGAGCACGGGATTGGGCTTCGGAATTGGCTTTGGTGGGCCCTATGTAACCCGGTCTATTTCGTACGACTTTGGGGATGTGACCATCGGCATAAGCGGGGGCATGGGGGCGGATGGTTCCCCCCGTTTGGGTGGTGGGGTGGAAGTAGGTGGCGTTTCATTGGGCATCACCCGCTTCGGCGGCAATGCCGCGCAATGGAACTGGCAAGTGGGGTACAGCAATGGCGACTTCAGTTTGCGCATGACCAATGATGCGTGGTTTGGCAGTGATTGGTACCGCACGGCGGCTTTCGAGGTGGGCGTGGGGCAATATTCCATGGGCATCAATATGTTCACCACTGAGCCGCCAATTGGTGAATTCAAGGGCCTCAAAGGAGAAAATGCCACCTATCAATCCATGTGGGACAGTTTCCTGCGCAAACAACCGAGCACGCATGCGGCGGGGACATACTCCAGCGGTTCCAGGGTCTGGGCGGGTCTGTATCTCGGCTATTCGGACGGCTTTACCGTAAGCCGAACAGGTATAAGTGCGCCTTGGGTTCAGGACTTCTTCCAAAACGGTGTGCATCATTTCATCACCCGGAGTTCGCCGTACTTCAACACCGGCCTGGGTACACCGACAATGCCCTTCTGGCAGGTGTTGGGCTCCAACCCTTGGACACTCTACTGAATCGCGATGTTCCGGCGATACTTGGCTTGGATGCTTGGTCTACTATTGGTGTAAGCACCCCCATTTTAGGCGCAGTGCATTGTAAAGGTACTTTTTGGTGTGGTGGTGTTGTGGATGTCCTGTTGAACTGTGGGGAAGTCCGCGCGTGAGCCTGCGTAGTGGGCAGGGAGTTGTCCACATTTCAACAGGAACGCACGGGGCGAGAGGCGGAGCAGCGAAGCGTGTGGGCGCACATGGTTGTAGCGCCACATCCACTCCTGGGTCATCTGTCTGACCTGCTCCAGAGACTCGAAGATCCAAGCGTCCAGTACTTCGGTCCGGTAAGTCCTGTTGAAGCGCTCGATCAAGCCGTTCTGCATGGGGCGACCGGGTTGGATGTAGATGAACTCTATGCTCTTGGCCGCGGCCCATTCCTTCATCGCCTGCGCGATGAACTCCGGTCCGTTATCCATCCGCAGGCGCTCGGGTTTCCCACGCCATTCGATGAGCTGCTCCAGCTCCCTGATCACCCGGGGGGCGGGCAGGGATGTGTCCACCGCGATGCACAAGGCCTCCCGGTTGAAGTCGTCCATCACATTGAAGGTCCTGTACTTGCGACCCGTCACTAAGGCATCATGCATGAAGTCCATGCTCCAGGTGATGTTCGGCCCGATGGGCAGCACGATCGGGTCTTTCACCCGCTCGGGGATACGGCGTTTGGTGCGTTTGCGCTGGGGCAACTTGCACTCCTTGTAGATCCGATGCAGACGCTTCTTGTTGGCCTTGCAGCCCTCGTTGCGCATGTGGATCCGTATCATCGAGAAGCCCCACTGCGCCTCGCTCTCCGCCACCCGCATCATGTGTTCGATCACCTCCGCATCGTTCTTCTCCTTGGGCACGTAGCGGTACACGCTCGCGCTCAAGACCAACAGCTTGCAGGCCCGGCGTTCGCTGTACTGGCGCTGTTCGACCAGTCGGCGCACGATCTCTCGCTTATCGTCCGGGCCTACAACTTTCCCTCGATGATCTCCTTAAGCACCTGACGGTCCATCTGCGCCTCGGTGTACATCTTCTCCAGCCGGGCATACTTGGCCTTCAGCTCCTTGAACTCCTTGAGCTGGTTGGCGTCCAGGCCGCTGTACTTGGCCTTCCACTGGTAGAACGTGGGCTGGCTCACACCGTGCTCCCGGCACAGGTCCGCCACCTTCTTTCCCGCCTCATGCTCGCGCAGCATCCCAACGATCTGCGCCTCGGTGAATCTGCTCTTCTTCATCCTGATCAAGGTTAGGTGTTTCTACTTTCACCTGCACCTGTTTCAGGGGGTGCTTACAGTCTGTTATTGCAGCTGTGGTAGCTTTGTTTGAAGCACAATGACCATGGAAGCAATCCTCATCTGGATCAGGGACTATCTTATTGTGAGATACATCGCCGACCCCATTCTCAATTGGATGGAGCGCCGGACCAGGACTGTAAGGCAGTGGTGGTTGCTGTTGGTGCTGTTCCATACACGCATGCTCGGTCGCCCCCAATACAGAAGCCGTGTTGAACTGGTGTTCTTCTTGTGCCTCTTGCCGCATTTGCTGAAAGGTCTGAAGCCTGTATTGGCAGGGAATGGCAGAACAACTGTTGCGGCCTGAGGTGTCTCCAGCCTTCGCAGGATCCCGAAGACGGAGACCCTGCGTGGGTTTTAGAGGGGCGCAAAGGCCCCTCTTCAATAGATGTAAGGTCCCGGCTTAGCGGCGGGTCGGCATCAGCGGGATCTCGCTGGCGAGCTGGAGCTCCACCACCTGGTTAAGGCGGCGCTCAACCTGCATCCAGCGGGCAGCCACCGTGGTGGGCAGCACCTTGGCCACTTTCTTGGCATAGGACTCACGCAGGGCCATACCCTCCTTCTCCAGAGAGCTCATCCGCTTCATGAAACCGGCGGCCGCCTCATCGTTCATGGTCTCGTACTTGGCCGCGTAATCCTTGATCAACTGGATGCGCTTGTCCCAGTGCTTCTTCAGCGCGCTGGAATACTCATCAAAGATCGGGGTGAACAGGGCGCTCTGTGCCTCCGTGAGGCCCAGGCTGGACATGACGATGGCGCGGTGCTCGGTGCGCATGTCGGAACGCACCACCTCCACAAGGTCGTTGTAGTTCTGGGCGGTGGCGGAAAGGCCCACGAAAAGAGCGAGGGCGGCAAGGATCTTACGCATGAGGATAGAAGTGTTTGGGACGGCCAAGGTACGTGTTCGCGGGCGTCAAAAAGTGACCGGTATCAATGATCCACGATCCATAAATTCGGGTCTGTTAGATAAAGTGTGTCATCACCTTTATTGCTGATGATGTTGATGTTGTTGGGTTCTGAACGAGGGGGTCCGGGGGAGACTCATAGCCTGTTGATCGATGTTGGTAGCCTGTGGATCGAAGCGTGGGCCGAAGAGCAGGCGTAGCTCGGCGGCTATCTCCCTCCAAGCGAAGATGGGCTTGGCTGCCATTTTCTCCACGATGCGCTGCTGGGCCAGGTAGAGCAGCTTGAGCAGGGCCATGTCGTTGTCGAAGACGCGCTTGGTCTTGGTGTACTTGCGCAGCTGAGCGTGGAAGCCCTCGATGGGATTCGTGGTGTAGATGAGCCGCCGGATGCGCTCGCTGTAGCGGTACTGGCTGGCCAGCAGCGGCCAGTTCGTGCGCCAAGAGTTCACTGCTTGCGGGTAGCGCTCGTGCCATTTGTCGCTGAAGACCTCCAGGGCATGCAAGGCTTGCTGCTCATTGGGGGCGCGGTAAATGGCCCGCATGTCCTTGACCACTTCCTTGTAGTGCTTGTAGCTCACGTACTTCAGGGTATTACGCACCTGATGCACGATGCACAGCTGGATGTCGCTCTGTGGGTACACCAAGGAGATCGCCTCGGAGAAGCCGCTCAGGTTGTCGATGCATGCGATCAGCATGTCCTCCACGCCGCGTTGGCGCAGATCGCCCAGCACGCTCAGCCAGAACTTGGCCCCTTCGCTCTGCCCCACGTACAGGCCCAGCAGGTCCTTGTGGCCATCGGGGCCCACGCCCAGGGCGGTGTACACGGCCTTGTTCAACACGCGCCCTTCCTGCTTGACCTTGAAGTGGATCGCATCGAGCCACACGATCGCATAGCGCGCCTCCAAGGGCCGCTGCCGCCAAGCCTGTACATCGGCGATCACCTGGTCGGTCACCGCGCTGATAGTGGCCTCGCTCACTTCGATGCCATACAGGTCGCGCACATGGTCACTGATGTCACGCTGGCTCATCCCAAGCCCGTAGAGCTTGATGATCTTCATGTCCAGCTCCGCGTTCAGCACGCGCTCACGCTTGGGCAGCAGTACCGGGTCGAAGGTGCCCGCCCGGTCGCGCGGGGTGGCGATCTCCACCTCCCCGTGTGCGGTCTTCACCCGCTTGCGCCCATGGCCATTGCGGCGGTTGCCGCCCGGCGGCTCTTCGGCCAGGTGCGCGCTCAGCTCGCCCCGTAACGAGGCCTCCATCAGTCGCTTCACCAGCGGGGTCAGCACCCCATCGCTGCCGCTCAGGGGCTTGCCCAGCAACAGTTGCTTCATGGCCTCCTTCTCGAAGGCCTCGTAATCGAACTTGTCCGGCTTCTCTTCCATTGGTCAGGTGTTGAAGTTCGCAATCCGGCCTGACACACTTTACTAAACAGTCTCATAAATTCGGACGAGCTTTGTTCACCATGCGCCTGTTCCGCCTTTCTCCGTTGCTTCTTCCCGCACTTCTCCTGGCCCAGCCCCTGGCCGCACAACCGGACAGTGTGGGCTTCATCACCCGCAGGAATGTGTTGAAACTGGGCCTTACCTCCACCTTCATCCAGGCCATCTCCCTCAACTATGAACGGGTATTGAACCCCGATTGGTCCGTGGCCCTGACCGTGAGCTACATGCTCCCGCTGACGCCCAGCGGGCTGTTCGACCTGAACGCTGAGCACATCACCTTCGGGGCGGATCGCGAGCTCACCGGTTATTACATCACCCCGGAAGTGAAGTGGTACATCGAGAAAAGCGACAAGCGTCCTGCACCGCGAGGGTTGTACCTGGGCGCCTATCTCCGATACAGCGACACGCGCTATACCGCAGCCATCTCGGCCGTGGCCACAGGCGACAATGCTGGCGGACGTATCGACACTGACCTCCGGATCGACCTGATCGAGTTCGGGGTGGGACCTGCGCTCGGCTATCAATTCCTCTGTCTGAAAGACCGTCTGGCCATCGATGCCATCTTCTTCGCACCGCGCTGGTCGCTCTATACGCTGAAGGTGAAGGCCGACCTGCAGGGTGAAGGGGAATTGTATAGCGACCTGGCCCAGGCCATCGAGGACAGGCTCGGTCGTGATGTGACCGATATGAACATCGACCTCTCCACCACGGGGAGCACCACCATCGACCGCAACAGCCTGGGATACCGGTACGGCATCAAGGTGGGCTACGCCTTCTGAGCCAGGAAACTGGAACGGGAGGCCGGCGAAAGGGGCGATCTCCTGACGGGTCTCATGAAGGTCGGTCGCCCCGGAAGGCACACGTCCTGCCCTTGCGCCGTGCTTCGTGCATCCGACCGGCCTGGCACCTCTGCGGGTTAAAAAGCCTCGTAGAACGTGGCGTAGAACGCGTTACTGTTCAGGCCCACCCCATAGTCCAGGCGCACATTGGAGCGCTTCTCGGTCTCGAAGCGCAAACCGATGCCGGCGTTCGGCAGCAGGTTCGGAATGGAGGCGATGTCCGGCGCCACGGCACCGAATCCGATCCAGGTGGCGAACCCCAGCCGGCTGTCCATGCTGCCGTGCTTGTTCGGCGTGCGCCGGTTGAACATGTGGCGGTACTCACCCATGGCGTAGACCATCAGTTCATCGCGGTATTGGCCCCAGGTATATCCCCGCAGGTCCCACGGGGTACCGATCTGGGATAGCTCCGTCCACGGCACATCGCCCAAACATCCCCGGCTGCGTACCTCCCAGGCCACCGTTCGTCGCCGGCCCACCGGCGCATACTGCCGGTAGTCCAGGTCGATCACCCAGAAATCACTCGCCGCTCCCAAGGCCCTGCCATACTTGATCACGCTCATGTCCAGGAAGAGTCCCGTGTAGGCGTTCACCGGAACATCCCGGCTGTCGAACTGCCACACCACGCCAAGGCCCCGGTTCTCCAGGGTATCACCGTACTGCAGCATGTCCGCGTCCTGCTGCATCAGAGGGTTCAGCTCGCTCGCCTTGGTGGAATTGAAATCATAAATGCCACCGATGAAGTACCTCTGCTTGAACTGCCACACGAACTTGCCATAGATCCGCCGCCAGTTGCGGTGATAGGCACTGGTGCTGTCCGACCGAGGTGTACGTCGCCCAGCGTCATAGCCCACACCGTAGTAGTTATCCGGCATATCCTTGTGCCAGATCTCGCCAGTGAGGCGGAACTTGTCGTCCCGGAAATACAGATTGGCCTTGATGGAGAGCTGCGTGGAGCCGTTGGTGCTCTTCCCGTAGGAGAAGGGGATGGAGGACCGGAGCAACCCGGGGTCCTTGCGGTCGAAGGTGAAGGTGATGAGCCCCCCGGCCGTGAGCAGGAACTTCATCTCCGGGGTGTAGCTCGGTGCGATGAACGGCACGAACTTCATGGGACCCGCTTCGAAGCTCAGCGCGCGGAGCGATTCGGTGTTGTGCAGCACCTCATGCACCACGGTATGCGGAATGGTGTCCTGCATCGGCTGGGCTTCGGACACCTGGGTTCCAAGACAGCCGAGCACGGCGAGCACAACGAACAGGATGCACTTGGCCATGACGGAGCGAATGTAGCCGATGACCTTCCCACAGCATGCAAAACCGGCGCGGCTCTGAGGCTCGGGCGTGGATCTTGATCACCGTCATCCAGCATCGCTATTCCCCACTTACCTTTCGGCCATACAACCGCTACCCATGCGCATCAACCAACGAACCCTGCTGGCCCTGGCCGCACCATTCATGCTGGCCGCCGGGCTGCACGCCCAGAACGTGCGGCTCAACATCTTCTCCGGCTACACCTACCAGGACCGCTTCCCCATGGGCGGCACCTATGGTGGCTACTCCTACAGTGAAGGCCGTGTTGCGGATGGGCAGCACATCGGTGGCAGCATCGAATTCGATGTGCGCCCGAACAAGGCCGTCGAGCTGCTCTACCAGAACCAGAAGACCCAGGCATACGTGGGTGGAAGCGGGTTCAACGAGTTCGGCCCGTATGACATCACCCTGCATTACATCATGCTGGGCGGCCTTGGTCGCATGCCGTTCAGCGATGCCGTGAGCGGTTATGGTGGGATCAACATCGGTTGCGGTTGGATGACCGGTGACGATGAGGCCACGAAGTTCGCCTGGGGCGGCAAGCTCGGCCTGCAGATCAACCTCTCCAGCTCCGTGGGCATCAAGGCTGGCGCGCAGTTGCTTTCCCCCGTCCAGGGCTTTGGCGGTGGCTTTTACTTCGGCACCGGTGGGGCCGGCGCGGGCGTGAGCACCTACAGCTCCATCTACCAGTTCGCCTTCACCGGCGGCCTGTGCTTCACCTTCAACCGCGGTGGCGGCAGCAGTGCCTCACGCCGTTCCACTCCGCCACCACCACCCTCCTCCACAACGCCAGCACCGGCACCAGGGCAGGGTATGCCTCCTACGCCTCCCCCTCCTCCCCCTCCTCCTCCCCGCAACTAAGCAGTAGGAGTTTCCTCAACAGTGCAAAGGCCCGGATGACCTCCGGGCCTTTTTCATGGATCCCAGCAGCGAGCTTCATGCCCAAACCAGTACGCAGACATCGTGGTGGCGCATCACCCGAGCTGATCGTTGCTGCCCCTAACTGGACCTATCAGTATGGGTCGGACGACCAATCATGCAGGCTTGGAGCGCAGATGGGACGATCATCGAACGCATGCATGCACATGGCTCGGCCACCCAGGTCGTGTTCAGCAGGACGGCCCACTCGGAAAACGAAAGGGCGGCCCAAGGACCGCCCTTTCACGTGAATGGAACAGTGGGTCAATCACCGAAGGCATAGGCCAGGCCCACCGCCAGGAAGCTCTGCGCATCCAGGTCCTTGGTCTCAAAGCCCCAGTAGTAGTTGAAGGTCAGCATCACGGCATTGCCATTGGCCGTGTAGAGCGACACACCCGCCTCGGGCTGCAGCACGATCCGCCGCCCGTTGAACGAAACGGCATCACCCGCGGCTTTGCCGTGAAGCAGCTGCCCGATCGGCGACGCGAGCGAGATGGCGTAGCAGGTGTGCCCATCGACCTGCACGGGCCCCAGGCCGATGGCGATGAAGTACATGCCTTGATCGGTGGTCACCAGGCTGCCGAACGCCACGCGCATGAAGCTCCCGTCCTTCGGCACGCGCCCCAGCTCGCCCTGCAAGGCGAGCAGATGGGCACGCTGCGCCTCGAGCTTGTCCAGCTCCTGCTGCACCATGGCGCGGCCCACCTCGTGCTTGTCGCCAGCGCTGCTCTTCGTGTCGCCGGCAAAGGACGCGCGGGTGGTCGTGATGGCCTCCTTGCTCGCGGACAACCGTTCCGCGAGCAACTGTTCCAGGTGCGCCACCACGGTGGCCTTGGTCGGTCGCATGCGGCCAAGATCGGCATGCGGTGTACTTTCGCACCGCGCTGATGATCCCCGCCGAACGACCGGGGTTAATAGGGAACCGGGTGTGAATCCCGGGCTTTTCCTGAAGCTGTAAGTCCGTGCACGATCCGGCACGATGCCACTGTCCCCATGGAAACAGGGATGGGAAGGCGCCGGGGAGAATGGGCAAGCCAGAAGACCTGTCACCAGCGCATGGGTAGTTTGCTTTCAGGAAAAAGGCAAGCCCGATGCGTGCGGCGCCGTACGCGGAAGGCCCTTTCATCCTGGGGGTGTTTGTTGAACAGCGAATTCGAACAAGGATGGAACCGACCGTACGCTCACTTTCCGCCATCGCCCTGCTGGCCACCGCGCCCCTGCAGGCACAGACCTTCAACCTCTCCGACATCGCCTTCTGGGTGGGCACCGGCAGCGACAGCTCCGTGCTCGTGGTGGATTTCCACGACGACACGGACGACGCCAGCTACGCCTGGGGCTTCCTGCATGATGGCACCGCCACGGGCGCGGACATGCTCAGCGCGATAGCCGATGCCGACGTGAACTTCTCCGTGGACATCGGCGCAGGGTTCCTGGCAGACCTCACATACAACGACCACGCAGGTATCGGCGGCGAACCCGACTGGTGGGGGACCTGGAGCGGCGACGGCCTCTGCGCCATGATCGTGGCCGAACCCGGCGGGGCCCAAACGGCCTACGCCGTGTACCGCCCGGATCCTGTAACGGGTCTCGTAGCGAGGGTCGAAATCGCAAAGGCGGCAAGGCTTTCATTGAGGAGGAATAGCCTCAGCTATTGTGACGAAAGGAAAGCCAGCAAGGCGTTTGCTGCCACAGCGATTTCGGGCCGCAGTAGAGAAGCCGTTGCAGGTTCCGGGCGTGGGGACCACTTGGGCAGCATTGTGGCGGTGACCAAGCACACCTTTTCACCCGAGCTGCTCGGGGCGGGCGGCAACAGCGGCCCGCCGGAGATCATCGCCGAGCAGAATTTTGATGCCTGGGGCCGCCGCCGCAACCCCGACACCTGGACCTACACCGGCTTGCCCGTACTGCCCTCGTGGCTCTACCGGGGCTACACCGGGCATGAGCATGTTGAGCCCTTCTCCTTGATCAACATGAACGGCCGCCTGTACGACCCGCTGAACGGGCGCATGCTCAGCGCGGACAACTACGTGCAGGGCGCACTGGGCACCCAGGGCTACAACCGGTACAGCTATGCGGGGAATAACCCGTTGAAGTATACGGATCCGGAGGGGGAGAACCCGTTGCTGATTGCCGCACTCATTGGCGGCACCATGAATTGGCTTGCCCATGGCGCTGAGTTTTCCATGGATGGCTTGGGGTACTTTGGCGTAGGCGCGGCTGCTGGGTTGGTCGGTGCCGGGGTGGGCGCGGGAGTGAGTTCCGTATTGGCTGGTGGAGGCTTTTGGGCGGGTGCAATAGGCACCTCCAGCGCATCGGCCGTTGGATTTGGGTCTGGGGCATTGGCGGGTGCGGCCGGTGGAGGAGCCGGAGGGTTCTTGCTTGGGTCGGGAAACAGTGCGGCAGCGGGCAATTCAACGAAAGACATTGTGAATGCGGGCTTGCGGGATGGTGCTTATGGTGCGCTCACGGGCGGACTGCTCGGGGGGATTCAAGGGGGAATAGCCGCTAACCGGCAAGGGGCCAATTTTTGGACGGGGAAGGAAGGGCAGGTGGGGAGAGGCAGATTGTCTTTTACGCCAAACCGACCCATAAAGGAGACTGACAGAATCTTTTCTGCCAGAGAAGGAAGCCCTTATAGATTGAACTATGGATATGGATCGAGGAAAAATCTGAGCATGCATGATGTTAATCGCGTTGCACATCCAGATGGGTGGAATGGTTTGCCCAGCTCCAGGACTCTGAGGGACATGCATTCCGCAAAAGGTGCCGTCCAAATTCGGATTGAAACTTCCTTCCCCGCAGGGACTGCGGTGCAAATCGAAAATCAAGCTGGACGGATTCTGTACTCTGGTACTCCTGAGTTTGTTCATTCGTTCATGACATTTGGTCCTGGGAATCTGAGGATTACTGCAATCGGGGGAGGCCTCCCATCATGGATAGATGCCCAAGTTCTAATATACATTCCATTAAATGCGTAGTACATTTATAATTATATTATATTTTCCCACTTTATTTAGCCATTCGCAGGTTGTGTTAAATGGTTACTTCGATATCCTCGATAGTAATACCTATTATATTTACGATTCATCAATCAGCGGCAACACGAAGCCCTATATTACTGTCCATCCTGAACAAGTATCCCTCAGGAATCTTGCTATCCTAATAAATGGGGATAGTATAATAAATTGTCCCTCTCCACCGGCATGCATTATGTTTGAGCCAGTTAACTTCACGCATTCGTTCTTCACATACAGCCATATAGTAATGAAATTGTCCGCTCCGCTCGACTCTGGAACGAAGTACACCATAAGCATATCCATGCGGATATATTATCCTACAAATGCTATTGTACCCTGCGACCCGTGGATGGGTCTAAAAGTATCTCAAGATTCCATTATGGACCTCGATGAATGTGATGATGGCATGGCTCCGAGCTTATTAGCCAATGCGACTGGAAGTACTTGGCATTTTCCTTGGAACAAAAATGCCGATTTGGAATGGCATGAAATAACAGGAACGATAAAAGCGATTGGTGGTGAGAAGTACTTGTATTTTGGAATTGTTCAGGACAGGCCATCGCTCAAAATCGAAGAAATCCTTCAGGTTGATAGACATGTGAAAAGGTGGGTTAAAACCGGGAAAGAGAAACATATGCGATTCTTAAGAAAAGTGTTCAACATGTGGTCAGTCGATCAAGTGAGTGATTCTGAATTAGTTGATATCATACATTCCAATAAAGAAGATTCAACTGTAGAGAATCCCAGTTATATCATTGACAACGTAACAATTGATAAGTTTGAATAATGCCACCTCGCCGATGCCCCTCCCGCTGGCGCAAGTGTCCGGAGCGGTGGCGCGAACCGGTCACTTGTGCCTTACCGGGCGCAGGGTCACGGTGTCCAAGGTGGCCCCCTCGGCCCCCCCCCCGGCATGGTTTCTGCCCTTACGTACACCTATGACGGAAGTGTAGGCACCACCACTGCGGGCGATCTGATTCAGCGCACCGACGTCGGAAAGTTCGGCACCAACGGCTTACACCGCATCACGCGTGCTTCCGGTGCCAACTTCCCCTTCCCCTATAACGATCCGCCCTTGGCCATCCTGCCCAGCACGCAAAACATCACTTACACCAGCTACCACCAGCCCTCGACCATCTCCGAAACGGTATACGGCATACCCTACCAGCTGGAGTACTTGTATGATGCCGACCAGCAGCGCAACTACAGCAAGCTGCGCAACATGAACACCCCCGGCACGCCCGTGGAAGAACGCTGGGACGAACACGGCCTGGAGACCCAGCGCTTCAACGGGCAACCGGCCACGGACCGCAAGGTGCTTTACGTGCAGGGCGGTGATGGCCTCTGCGCCATGATCGTGGCCGAACCCGGCGGGGCACAAACGGCCTACGCCGTATACAAGGACCACCTGGGCAGCATTGTGGCGGTTACCCGGCACACCTTCTCACCCGAGCTGCTCGAAGGAGGCAACAGCGGCCCCCCGGAAATCATTGCCGAGCAGAACTTCGATGCCTGGGGCCGCCGGCGCAACCCTACAACATGGGCCTACACCGGCGTGCCTGAGGTGCCGACTTGGCTCTATCGTGGCTATACCGGCCACGAGCACATGGAGCATTTCAGTCTCATCAACATGAACGGCCGCCTGTACGACCCGCTGAACGGGCGCATGCTCAGCGCGGATAACTACGTGCAAGGTTCGCATAATACGCAAGGATTCAACAGATATGCATACGTATTGAACAACCCGATGATGTATACAGATCCGAGCGGGGAGATTGCTTGGTTCGTGCCTGTTATTGTCGGTGCGGTTGTTGGAAGCTATGCAGGCGGTGCCATCAATCAGGGCAATATGAATCCATTCCAATGGAACTACAGTGACCCCAATCTGGCTAGCTCAATGATCATTGGGGGACTCTTGGGCGCAAGTGCGGGAGCCGCATTTTCTGCAGCAGCAAGCGCGGGTTCATGGAGCCTGCTCGGAGGAATTACGGGGTATCAGACTTCGGCGGGTGTGCTTGGTAGCACCGGCGCTGCATGGAACATGGTCTCCAATGGATTGCTTACCGCAAGTGTGAATATCGGCAGTTCAGCTGCAATGGGCAGCAGCACGCGGGACATTGCAGCCAACGGGCTTATCGGATTGGCTGCCGGAGGGTTGGGAGGCTGGCTAGGGCCAGTTGGCAATTCACAGGTACGCGCCATGACCATGTCGAATGTCGGTAAAATGAATTCGCTGACTGCAATGCTCAATGGTGCGGGTTCTAGGGCTTATAGCTCTATTCAAATGGGGGTTAAAGATGGTCGTGTAGTTACGAACATCATCCTTGGGGCGGGAGAAGGATGGCTTTCCAATGCACTTGTCGGGAATCGCATTGGTAGCTTATTTGAATCATCCGGAGATCAAGGCTTAACGATTGCAAGGTATTTGACCGGAACTGTTTCACAAGGGATTACGTCTGTACCTGGTGCAGGTTTTGGTGTAGCTAGCTACTTGGCAATGCCTGTATGGGCGATCGGAGCCGGTTTCCCATTGGGGCTCGCCGGATTTATGGCACAACCCATATTCAATCACGGACTACCTGATGGAGGTAAATATCCATACTTTGGTAATTTGTCAGACATCTTCAGGACCAGCTACGCAGAACTACTTAACAAACTAATTTTTGGCAACTGATGTCTCAGATAAGCCGACGCATACAAATACCTATTCTGGCAATTTGTTGCCTGAATGCCACAGCGCAACAAATTACATGTGAAGAGTTGTCGTTAGACAGCAATATTCAACATGTCACATTCACTGAGCGACATGGAGTCCCATTTGCCCATTCTGGATATAATGTTCAG
Organism: Bacteroidota bacterium; assembly: GCA_018266475.1. Lineage (GTDB taxonomy): Bacteria > Bacteroidota > Bacteroidia > Flavobacteriales_F > PHOS-HE28 > PHOS-HE28. Next base: position 18,072 of record JAFEAI010000054.1, on the reverse strand, counting down.
TCTGACGATAAGTGGTATTCGGTGAATATCAACGGGCATGACATTACTCAGGTCTTCCTATCTGAGGTGCCAACAAAGAAAGGCCATGCGCAATGGATACCTAAGTTCGACGGACTCGAATCGAAAGGCATGTTAAACGGAGATTGCATTATAAACTACAGACGTGGATGTAGAATTTACACATTCGACAATGGATTTCTTATGAAAATTGTTGCAAAAGAAAATAATTCAATTGAGATTTATTATTTTGATATGATAGTTCATTGCGGAGTGCCCATAATCATACACAGTAACCAGTGGCGGCTTCAGAATATATTTCCTACACCAATACGGAATTCAACATTCCCATATGGCCAGGGCATGGTAATTTTTAACTGTCAGGGCACAGCCAGGCTATTCCCTACCCTATGTGGCGAGGATTTGCGTGCAAAGCTCTGTAAGCAAGAAGGTATTCGATGATGTGCACCGGTAACCTGCTGCACCGCTGGGACAAGCAGAAGCTGCGCAAGGAGGTTTTTACGTATGACGGCCTGGACCGCTTGGCCAGCGCACAAGTGCATACTGTGAACGCCAGCGGCGGCATTGTACAATCCAACCCGGCCATCAGCTACACCTACGACGGCACCGTGGGCGGCACCACAAAGGGCAACCTGGCCACGCGCACCGACATTGGCAAGTTCAGCACCATTCTCTGGCGCGAGCGTCTCCGCTCGTGCCTGCTCCATCCTTTGGGGAGCGCAAGCGCACGAGCGAAGGCCGATTGCGCGAATTGAGGGGTTGCCATATTTGGACGAAAGCAACGCAAGGAATAAACATACCACTACTTTCATACGTACATTCGCAGGATGAAACGCAAGGTCACGTTAAGCCTTTCGCCGAATACGGTAACGGAGCTTCAGCTTAAACGACGCAAGCGCAAAACATCCATGAGCAAGGAGGTGGAACGCTTGGTGGCACAAGATGAAGATGCGCCGAAGGAAGGAGAGCATTCGGGCCTATATGAACTGGCCGGAGCCTTTGCGGATTGGTTCAGTGATGAAGATTTTGAAGCCGACGATCGGGCCGGTGAGGAATTGCGAAAGACCAAGCATTACAAGCGCATGATGGAGCAGCACAAACACAAAAGGAGCCGTGCATGATTCCGAGGTATTGGATTGACACCAACATAATCTTGGACCATCTGCTGGCAAGGCCACCACTTCACCAGGAAGCACGTGATTTCATAGACCTCGGCTTCCACCGCAAAGCTGAAATACTGGTCACGCCGGCCACGCTTGCAACGGTCTTGTATGTATTGCAGAAAAAGAAGAGCGCGAGAAAGCCGGGTCCGCAATTGAACAGGGTCAGGTATGCAATCTTGCAGATATTGCAGGTTGTGGAGGTAGTCCCGATGGAACGCTCCGATTTTGCCTGGTCGGCGAACAGCGGATTCCTGGACCTGGAGGACGGGGCACAATATTCGGCAGCGATGGGATCGGGCCGCTTGGATGGACTGGTAACGAACAATAAGGCGGATTTCCCGAACGTATCACCGCCCTTGTTGGATGCCGCCGAAGCACTTCATGCATTCAAGGCACATGCTGGGTCCGCGCGGTATGTTTCCAAAGGGCAACGCCGGAAAAAGTAACTTGCTTGCAACGGTTGCTTCCGCCATTCTCTGGCGCGAGCGCCTCCGCTCGTGCCCGCTCCATCCGTTGGGGAGCACAAGCGCACGAGCGAAGGACGATTGCGCGAATTGGGGGCTATCGGGTCTTATCCATGCGCATGGCGGCGCATTCACGCACTGTCTTGAACCACGGATCCACACGGATGCACACGGATAGGGAGGGTTGGTTTGCTTGGCAGGTGGGTCCATGATCCGTGTTCATCGGTGGTCCATCCGTGGTTTGAATTCTTTTGGATGGCGCGCCCTGCGGGCGCGTTATACCCAATAGCCCTGCCCGCCGTGCCGCACCCTGCCGCACAGGCACCTATCTTCGGCCACCCGTTCAGCGCCCTTCAACACGGAAGCCCCGCCATGCTACAGATCACCAAGACCAACCGCCCGTCCGGCGCCAAGGACCTGCTGGTGTTGCTATCCGACCCCGCCCGGCTGCGGGAGCTGGGCCTGGAGCGCAACGACCGCCAGTACCTCCTGGAGCAACTGAAGGAAGAGCGGCCCGTGGCCGTGTGCGACATCAGCGGCCGCCTTGTGCTGGTACACCAGGTACGCGGGGGCGAAATGCCGCAACAACTGGAAAAAGCACGGCGGGCCGGCAATGAAATGGCCCTGAAACTGGCCGCCGCCAAGCGCGAGGAGGCCCAGGTGGTAAGCCTGCAGGACAACCCGGCCCCTACCCTGGCACTGCTGGAAGGCGCGGCCTTGGGCGCCTACACGTTCACCCGGCACAAGACCGGTACGCAGCCGCGCCCGCTGGGGAAGCTGGCACTGGTGGCCCCGGAAGTAAAGGCCGCCGACCTGGAAGAGCTGACGGACCTGTGCCAGGCCGTTTGCACCGTGCGCGACCTGGTGAACGAGCCCGCTTCGCACTTGAGCGCGGTGCAATTGGGCGAGGAGGCCATAAAGCTCGGGAAATCCCATGGGTTCGGCGTGAAGGTGCTGAGCAGGAAGCAGATCGAGGCCGAGCGCATGGGCGGGCTGTTGGCGGTGAACCAGGGCAGCATCGACCCGCCCGCGTTCATCATAATGGAATGGAAGCCCAAGGGCGCGGTGAACAAGCAGCCCGTGGTGCTGGTGGGCAAGGGTGTGGTATACGACACCGGGGGCCTCAGCCTGAAGCCCACCCCCAACAGCATGGACGCCATGAAGTGCGACATGGCCGGCGCGGGTGCCGTGATCGGCGCCATTGCCGCTGCGGCCAAGCGCAAGCTGCCGGTGCATGTGGTGGCCCTGGCCCCCTGCACGGACAACCGCCCCGGCGGGCGGGCCTTCGCCCCTGGTGACGTGCTGCGCATGCACAGCGGCCTCACCGTGGAAAACCTGAACTCCGACGCCGAAGGCCGCCTGATCCTGGCCGATGCCCTGAGCTACGCCGAACGCCATGGCGCCGAAACCATCTTCACCGTGGCCACCCTCACCGGGGCCGCCGCGCGTGCCATAGGCACCCAGGGCTCCGTGGTGATGGGCACCGCACCGGAAGCACACTTCACCCGGCTGCACCAAGCCGCCGACCACTGCTTCGAACGCCTGGCGCCCATGCCCTTCTGGGAGGAATACGGCGAAGAGCTCAAGAGCGACATCGCCGACCTGAAGAACATCGGAGGGGCCCTGGCCGGGCAGATCACCGCCGGCAAGTTCCTGCAGCGGTTCACCACCAGGCCCTTCATCCACCTGGACATTGCGGGCACCGCCTTCCTGGACAAGCGCGACCACTACCGCCCCAAGGGCGGCACCGGCGTGGGCGTGCGCCTGCTCTACCACTACCTCAAGCGCCGCGCTGCGGCCCAGTGAACCAACAACCAGACCGACCGATGAGCGAAGGCCCCGTGCGCGTGGGAATCAGTTGCGGCGACCTCAACGGCATTGGCCTGGAGGTGGTGCTGAAGACCTTTGAGGACCCCCGCATGCTGCAGGACATCACGCCGGTGCTCTACTGCGGCGCCAAGGCCGTAAGCCTGGCCCGCAAGGCCATCGGTGGTGCCGAGCAAATGCAGATCAACGGCGTGGCGACCGCCCAGGAGGCCATTCCCAGGAAGTTCAACGTGGTACACGTGTGGGACGAGGACGTTCCCTTGGAGCCCGGCACCGCATCGGGCACGCTGGCCGGCTACGCCATAAAAAGCCTGGAAGCCGCCGCCGCCGACCTGGCCGCAGGCAAGGTGGACGTGCTGGTGACCGCACCCATCGACAAGCACGCCATGGAGCAGGCGGGCTTCGCCTTTCCCGGCCACACCGAATACCTGGCCCACCTGGCCGGGGGCGATACCCAGGTGCTGATGCTGCTGGTGAGCGAAAACCTGCGCGTGGGCACCGTGACCGGCCACATCCCCCTGAAGGACGTGGCCCAGGCCATCACCACCGAGCGCATCCTGGCCAAGGCCCGGCTGCTGCACCAAAGCCTGGAACGCGACTTCGGCATAGACGGGCCCAAGCTCGCCATACTGGGCCTGAACCCCCATGCCGGCGACGGCGGCACCTTGGGCAGCGAAGACAAGGAGCGCATCCTGCCCGCCGTGCGCAAATTGAACGACGAGGGGATCACCGCCCTGGGCCCCTACCCCGCCGACGGTTTCTTCGGCAACGGCACCTACGCCCATTTCGACGGTGTGCTGGCCATGTACCACGACCAGGGCCTGGCCCCCTTCAAGGCCCTCAGCTTCGGCCACGGGGTGAACTTCACCGCCGGGCTGCCCGTGGTGCGCACCAGCCCCGACCATGGCACCGCCCTGGACATCGCCGGCAAGGGCGTGGCCGACGAGGGATCCTTCCGGCAGGCCGTGTGGATAGCCTGCGACGTACTGCACCACCGCGAACGCTGGAAAGCCATGACCGCCAACCCCTTGCAGCCCCAAAAGCGCGAAAAGGAAAAAAAGGGGCGGAAGGAAGCCTGACCCCGCACCCAAAGCCCGCCCAGCACGCAGTTGCGCCGCCAAAGCCCGGACGCATTACATTTGCCGGTCCATTTTCGGAGGATCCTCCCCCTGCCCCCATGGAACCGCGGCCAGAACATACCATCGCCTTCACCGGCCTGAAGGACGGCGCGCACCGCTTCCACTTCGCGCTGGGCGATGCCTTTTTCAGCGCCTGCGGCGATGAGGAGTTCCTGGGCGGCGAAGCCGATGTGCGGGTGGACCTGGAGAAAAACAACAACCTCCTGGTGGCCCTGATCCATGTGGACGGTCGCGTGCGCATGCTGTGCGACCACTGCAACACCCCCATGGAGCAGCCGGTAAAGGGCGACCAACGGCAGATCTTCAAGCTTACCGGCGAAGAGGAAACCGACGAGGACGAGCTGGTGAGCCTGGCCCCAGACGCGCACGCCATCAACCTCACCCACTACATCTACGAGTGCATCCGCCTGCACCTGCCCATCCGCCATGTACACCCCGAGGGGCAATGCGACCCCGAGGTGACCCAAGCGCTGGACCAAGTGCTGGTGCCGCACGAACCCGATCCCCGCTGGGCCAAACTGAACGAACTGAAGAAAAAGGGCGCCTGAAGCGCCATTCATTCCTGACACGATGCCAAATCCAAAACGCCGATTTTCGAAGACCCGCACGGCCAAGCGCCGCACCCACCAAGGTGCCGCCACGGCCACGCTGAGCACTTGCAGCACCACGGGCGAAGTACACCTGCGCCATCGCGCCTACAAGGTGGGCGACGACCTGATGTACCGCGGCAAGGTGGTGAGCACCAAGTCTTCCGAAGCCTAAGGCACAGCCGTGACCACCCCGCAACAAGGTATGCGGATCGGCCTGGACATCATGGGCAGCGACCACGGCCCCTCGGTGCCGGTGCGCGCGTCCATACTGGCGGCAAAAGAGCTGCCCGAAGCGGTGCGCATAGTGCTGATCGGCAATGAGGAGGCCATCCGCGGCCGCCTGCATGCCGAAGGGGCCGATGCAAGCCGCTTCGACATCGTGGCCAGCCGGGACGACATCACCATGGGCGACCACGCCAGCAAGGCGCTGGTGGCCAAGCCCGAAAGCAGCATCTCCATCGGTTTCCAGCTGCTGAAGGCCGGCAAGCTGGACGCCTTTGCCAGCACCGGCAACACCGGTGCCATGCTGGTGGGCAGCGTAATGGTGCTAAAGCCCATGCCCGGCGTGATGCGCCCGTGCATCACCAGCATACTGCCCAAGGCCGACGGCCGCTTCGGGCTGATGGTGGACGTGGGCTCCAACGCCGACTGCAAGCCCGAAATGCTCTTCCAGTTCGGCCTGCTGGGCTCGCTCTATGCCAAGCACGTGTACCGGATCCCCACCCCCAAGGTGGGCCTGCTGAGCATCGGCGAGGAGGAAAAAAAGGGCAACGCCCTTACCCTGGCCGCCCACGCCCTGATGAAGGGCACCGACCGCTTCAACTTCATCGGCAACGTGGAGGGGCGCGACCTGTTCATGGACAAGGCCGACGTGGTGGTCTGCGACGGGTTCACCGGCAACGTGGTGCTCAAGGCCCTGGAGGCCTTCCACGACCTGGTGAAACAACGCGGCGGCAACGACCCCTTCCTGGAGCGCTTCGACTACCAGAACTACGGCGGCACGCCCGTGCTGGGCGTGGAGGGCACCGTGATGATCGGCCACGGCATCAGCAACGAGAACACCGTGAAGAACATGCTGCTGCTCACCCGCAAAGTGGTGGAAAGCCAACTGCACAGGCGCATCCAGGAAGCCTTTGAACAGCCTGCCTGAAGAAGTAAGCCGCGCCCGGCGGCCACCGGGCACCCCGCCGCCCATGAAGACCACCGCCGCCATCACCGCCGTACACGCCCACCTGCCGGAGTTCGTGCTCAGCAACGCCGTCCTGGAGACCATGGTGGACACCAACGACGCCTGGATCACCGAGCGCACCGGCATCAAGGAACGGCGCATCCTCAAGGGCAAGGACCAAGGCGTGAGCGTGATGGCCGCGGAGGCCGTGAAGGGCCTGTGCGCCAAGCGGGGCATCTCCCCCCTGGAGATCGACCTGCTGATCTGCTGCACGGTAACCCCGGACATGCAGTTCCCGGCCACGGCCAACATCATCTGCGACAAGGTGGGCGCCCGCAACGCCTGGGGCTTCGACATCAACGCCGCCTGCTCGGGCTTCCTCTACGGGCTTACCACCGGCGCACAGTTCATTGAAACCGGCAAATGCCGCAAGGTGGTGGTGGTGGGCGCCGACAAGATGTCCAGCATCATCGACTACACGGACCGCGCCACCTGCATCATCTTCGGCGACGGGGGCGGTGCCGTGCTGCTGGAGCCCAATGGCGAGGGCCTGGGCGTGGTGGACAGCATCCTGCGCAGCGACGGCAGCGGCTGCCAATACCTGCACCAAAAGGCCGGCGGCAGCATGCGCCCGGCCAGCATACAGACCGTGGAGGCCCGCGAGCACTTCGTGTACCAGGAAGGCAAGGCCGTGTTCAAGTTCGCCGTCACCAACATGGCCGGCGTAAGCGCCGAGATCATGGAAAAGAACGGGCTGCGCGCCGAGGACGTGGCCTGGCTGGTGCCGCACCAGGCCAACAAGCGCATCATAGACGCCACCGCCCACCGCATGGGCCTTGACGAAAGCAAGGTGATGCTCAACATCCACAAGTACGGCAACACCACCTCGGGCACCATCCCCATTTGCCTGTGGGAGTGGGAAAACCGCCTGAAAAAGGGCGACAACCTCATTTTATCCGCCTTTGGCGGGGGCTTCACCTGGGGCGCCGTGCTGGTGAAGTGGGCCTACGGCTCCTGAACCGCCGACTTTTCTACCTTGGCCCTCCCTTGCGGGCACCAATTCCATGGAACCCATGAACATCACCCAGATCCAGGACCTGATCAAATTCGTCGCCAAGAGCGGCGTAAGCGAAGTGGAGATCGAGCAGAAGGACTTCAAGCTCACCATAAAGACCGCCAGCAAGGAACCGGCGGTACACTATGTGGCGGCTCCTCCGCAATACGCGCCGGCACCGCAGCCCGCCGCCGCCCCGGCACCCGCGCCTGCGGCACCGCTGCCCGCAGCCGCCGCCCCCGCGCCAGCCCCTGCGGCCGAGGCCAAGTACATCACCGTGAAGGCGCCCATGATCGGCACCTTCTACCGCTCGGCCGGCCCCGGCAAGCCCCTGTTCGTGAACGTGGGCGACGCGATCAAGCCGGGCAAGACCCTCTGCATCATCGAGGCCATGAAGCTCTTCAACGAGATCGAGAGCGAGGTAAGCGGCAAGATCGTGAAGGTGCTGGTGGACGACGCCAAGCCGGTGGAGTACGACCAGCCGCTGTTCCTGGTGGATCCAGCCTAATTGCATTCCACCGCAAAGCACGCCAAGCAGCTCGTTCAGGCTTTGCGCCCTTGGCGTCTTTGCGGTAAATTACTGAGCGAGCATGTTCAAGAAGATCCTCATAGCCAATCGCGGCGAAATCGCCCTTCGCGTGATCCGCACCGCCCGCGAAATGGGCATAAAGACGGTGGCGGTATACAGCACCGCCGACCGCGACAGCCTGCCGGTACGCTTTGCCGACGAGGCCGTGTGCATAGGCCCCCCGGCCAGCAAGGACAGCTACCTGAACATGAGCCGGATCATCGCCGCCGCGGAGATCACCAACGCGGACGCCATCCATCCGGGCTACGGCTTCCTGAGCGAGAACGCCAAGTTCAGCCGCATCTGCCAGGAGCACAACATCAAGTTCATCGGCGCACTGCCCGAGCAGATAGAGGCCATGGGCGACAAGGCCAGCGCCAAGAAGACCATGCTTGCCGCCGGCGTGCCCTGCGTGCCCGGCACCGAGGGCTTGGTGGAGGACAATGCCCTGGCCAAGGCGGAGGCCAAGCGCATCGGCTACCCGGTGATCCTGAAGGCCACTGCCGGCGGCGGCGGAAAAGGCATGCGCTTGGTGTGGAAGGAGGAAGAGTTCGACCATGCCTTTGAAACCGCCAGCCAGGAGGCCGGGGCCGCCTTCGGCAACCCGGGCATGTACATGGAGAAGTACATCCAGGAGCCGCGCCACATCGAGATCCAGATCGCCGGCGACCAGTACGGCACCTTCTGCCACATGAGCGAGCGCGACTGCAGCATCCAGCGCCGCCACCAGAAGCTGCTGGAGGAAACACCCAGCCCCTTCATGACCAAGGCGCTGCGCAAGAAGATGGGCGAGGCCGCCATAAAGGCCGCCGCCAGCGTGAACTATGAAGGCGTGGGCACCGTGGAGTTCCTGGTGGACAAGGATCGCAACTTCTACTTCATGGAGATGAACACGCGGATCCAGGTGGAGCACACCATCACCGAGGAGGTGATCGACTTCGACCTGGTGCGCGAGCAGATCAAGATCGCCGCCGGCATCCCCATCAGCGGCCTGAACTACGAGCCCACCCGGCACAGCATCCAATGCCGGATCAACGCCGAGGACCCCTTCCACGACTTCCGCCCCAACCCCGGCAAGATCACCAGCTACCACAGCCCTGGCGGCCACGGAGTGCGCATCGACACCCATGCCTACGCGGGCTACACCATTCCGCCGAACTACGACAGCATGATCGGCAAGCTGATCGTAAGCGCGCAAACGCGCGAGGAGGCCCTGGCCAAAATGGAGCGTGCCCTCAGCGAATACGTCATCGAGGGCGTACACACCACCATTCCGCTGCACCTGCAGCTGATGCAGGACGAAAAGTTCCGCTCGGGGAACTTCACCACCAAGTTCATGGAGAACTTCGAGCTAGTAAAACCATGAGCGCGGCCGCGCCGAGCTGAAGCAAGATCCGGCGTTGGCGTGAACCACAAATGGCCTCCCCTACCGCCGTTCACCGCCATTGGGCGAGCCTGCTCGGTGCCGGCAATGGCGGACGGGCAGGATGGCCTGGAACATGGATCGGCCGGGTGCCGCTGGCCTATTGGGGATTTTTGGTCTATTGGGCAATGGCCGTGGTGCTGGCGCCTGAACGGATCCTCAATTCAGACTGCAGCTACCAGTTGTTCAATTCGATACAAGGGCGCGGCTTCTTTTTCCAAGAAGCCCGTTACGGCATGTTTATTACCCAAGTGCCCGTTGTGGCCGGGATACTGTTGCACCTGCCGATGAAAGCCTTGTTGCTGCTTTATTCCTCGGGGCTTGCCGGAACGTACGGGCTCTGCATCGTGCTTAGCCGGCAGGTGTTCGGGTCGCCGCAGGCCGCATTGGCCATCATGCTTTCCCTTGTAGTGGGCGTCGGGGATTCCTTCTGCCATGCCACCACTGAAACACACCTGCTCCTTGCACTTTCGGGGTTGCTGTACGCCTCCCTGACATGGTTATGGGCCGGGGCGCGATCTGCCTGGCGCCACGCGTTAGTGGCCCTCATTGTGCTTTGGTGCCTCTTTACGCATCCCAATGCACTTTTTACCGTGGGCTTTGTAACGCTATTCGCCCTTTTCAGCGGCAAAATAAAGATCGCCGATGGCCTCGGGATCTTGGTGCTGTGTGCAGTCTATTTTGCCGTGCGCATGTTGTCCCTGCCGGAAAGTTCGTATGATAGCCAGCAGTACGACACCCTGCTGCACAGTTCCGCCAACCTGCAGCGGTTCTGGGACTTGTTCCCTATTTGGTTCATCAAACAATACTTGAAGAACGAATACGTGGCAGTGGTGGTGATCCTGATAGCCCTGTTAGTATTCCTGCGGCCTTGGTATATACTGCTGCTTACGCTGTCATCGGCTGCGGTGTTCTGGGGCATCACGATACTTACCTTTCCGGACGGCAGCGGCGAGGCGATGATGGAAAAGTCCTTCATGCCCGGCGTTTTCATGCTGGCACTACCCTTTGCCGCATTATGCACCGAACACCGGTGGAAGCATGCCTTCACGATATTGGCCGCATTGATCATGGTGCAAGCGTTCATCAACATCGGGATGCATTCCCGGTATTATGGCAAACGATTGGCTGTGTTAACCCATATTTTCGGGAAGGAAGGAGCACGTGCTTCCAAAATCCTTGTTTCCAAAGCGGATATGAAGGGGACAGACCTGGAGTTCTCTGGATGGGCAACGAGCATTGATGCCTTGATGCTGAGCCGGTGCATGGCGGATACTGCCCGCACCATCTTTATTTATGACGGCCCGGTTGGCAAGGAACCCGGACTGAACGATCCCGGGGCTTTCCTTTATCTTCCGTGGCAATGGGATGTTCCCGCGCCCTTGGATACGTTCTATTTCAATCTTCCCCGCAGGCCCTACCAATTGGTGCATGTGAAGCTGACCCCGCGTGTGGGGCGATTCTCTGACAGTTGAGGGCCTCGCCCAAGGCCCCCCTTTGACCATACGCACAGCCTAAATTGCGCCATGCACCGCCGGTCGCTGTACGCCGTTTTGTTCTGCTGCCTGGCGCTGGTGGTGCTGCGTTCCGCCCTGCCCCCAAGGCACGCGCTCACCTGGGATGTCTTCGGCTACTACCTCTACCTGCCGGCCTCGGTGATCCACCACGACATCGGGCTGCAGGACCATGCCTGGCTGGACCAGGTGATGGACCGCTACGAACCATCGGCAACCTTGTACCAATTGGTGGACGTACCGGACGGCAAGCGCGTGATCAAGTACAGCGCGGGCATGGCGGTGCTGTATGCGCCCTTCTTCCTCGCCGCGCACCTCGCAGCGCCGCGCCTGTGCTTTGCGGCCGACGGCTTTTCGCCCCCCTACCAATATGCCGCAGCCTATGGCTGCCTGCTGTATGCCTTGCTGGGCCTGTTCATTTTCCGCAAGGTGCTGCTCCGGTTCTTCAGCGACACCTGGGCGGCCGCACTGGTCCTGCTGGTGGTCTTCGGCACCAACTACCTGCAACTGACCGCCTGGGACGGCACCCTGCTGACGCACACGCCCCTCTTCCTGCTGTACGCCCTGGTGCTGTGGGGCACCATCCGGTGGCATGAACAGCCCCGCATGCGCACCGCACTGCTCACAGGCGCCGCGGCAGGGCTGATCACGCTGGTGCGCCCTTCCGAGGGCGTGGTGCTGCTGATCCCGCTGCTGTGGCTGCCTGCCGGTGAAGCCCGGTGGCGCGGCAAGTGGAGGCTGCTGAGGGAGCACCCCGCACAGGTGGCCGCCGCCGGCGCCGCCTTCGTGGCGGCCGCATCACCGCAGCTCCTCTACTGGCATGCCGTTACCGGCCATTGGCTCTTCTACTCCTACGTGAACCCCGGCGAAGGCTTCGACTTCCTTCCGCCGCACCTGGGCAAATTCCTCTTCAGCTTCCGCAAGGGGTGGCTGCTGTACACGCCCCTGATGTTCCTTGCCCTGCTTGGCCTGGCGTTCATGTTCCGGCGTGCCCGCCGGGCCTTTTGGGCCGTGCTGGCCTTTGTCGTGGCCGACCTGTGGGTGGTTTCCGCCTGGAGCACCTGGTGGTACGCCGGCGGTTCCTTCAGCTCGCGCTCCATGGTACCGGCCTACACCGTGCTGGCCATCCCCTTAGGCTTTGCCCTGCAAGCCCTGTTCCGCCAAAAGGCCCTGCGGCTGCCCGCCGCAATGGCGGTGGGCGGCATGGTGCTGCTCAACCTCTTCCAAACCTGGCAATGGCGGCAGGGCATACTGCCGCGCGACCGCGTCACCCGCGCCTACTACGCGGCCATCTTCGGGCGCACCGCCGTGCCTGCCGGGGCCGGCGACCTGCTGCTGGTGGACCGCTCCGCCTCGGAGGAAGCGCACTTTACGGGGGAAGACCGCTACACGGTGCGTGAACTTTGCCACTTCACCTTCCCCGACCAGCCCGACAGCAGCTTTCACCTCAGTGCCGAAGTGCCCTGGTCGCCCGGTCCCGATGTCCCCTTTGCCCGGCTCACCGCCAAGGACCACGCCTGGCTGCGTGCCTCCGCCCTGCTGTGGGTGGGCGACAGCCTGCCCAAGGAGCCCCCCCCCGTGCTGGTGGCCACCTTCCACCACCACGGGCAGACCTACCAGTACCGGACGCGCCGGTGGACCATTCCGCCCGGCACCCGGAATGCGTGGGTACCGCTTACCCTGGACTACCTGACGCCGGAGGTGCGCGCCCCGGAAGACAACCTGAAGGTGTACCTGTGGAACGAGCACGGCGGGCCCTGGCGGGTGAAGGACCTGCGCGTGGAAGTATGGGAGCCGCGGTGAGGCCCGCCCGGGGCGCAGGCGGGATCACATCCTGACCGTTACCTTTGCAAGGCACGCGCGGGCACCGTAGGTTCGCACGCAATTTCAAGGCAAGATGGGCGCTCCGCACGACTTTCTCCCGGTGATCATCCAGGTCCTCATTGCGGCCGGCTTCGTGGGCACGGCCTTGGGCTTTGCCGCATGGGCCGGGCCCAAGCGCGGGGGGCGCCACAAGGACGAAAGCTTCGAGTGCGGCATCGAGCAGCACGGCAACGCCCGTGCGCCCTTCAGCGTGAAATACTTCCTGATCGCCATCCTCTTCGTGCTCTTCGACGTGGAGGTGATCTTCCTGTACCCCTGGGCGGTCACCTTCAAATCCCTCGGCTGGTTCGGCCTGGCGGAAATGCTGGTGTTCCTGGCCTTTGTGTTGGCGGGTTTCTTCTACGTGATCAAGAAGGGCGCACTGAAGTGGGAATAAGCACATGAGCAACCAGAAAGACCAGGCGGCGGCAGCGCCCAAGCGCGAGCGGCCCACCATCCTGCAGGAAGGCCCCCCCGGCTACACGGGCCAGGGCTTCTTCGCCACCAGCGCGGACAAAGTGATCGGCATGGCCCGCAAGAACAGCCTGTGGCCGCTGCCCTTCGCCACCAGCTGCTGCGGCATCGAGTTCATGAGCCTGATGAGCTCGCACTACGACCTGGCGCGCTTCGGCATGGAGCGGCTCAGCTTCAGCCCCCGGCAAAGCGACCTGCTGATGGTGATGGGCACCATCGCCAAGAAAATGGCGCCCGTGCTGCGCGAGGTATACACCCAGATGGCCGAGCCCAAATGGGTGCTGAGCATGGGCGCATGCGCCAGCAGCGGCGGCATCTTCGACACCTACAGCGTGCTGCAGGGCATCGACCGGGTGATCCCCGTGGACGTGTACGTGCCCGGCTGCCCGCCCCGCCCCGAGCAAGTGATCGACGGCATCATGCAGATCCAGCAACTGGCCCAGAACGAGGGCCTGCGCCGCCGCTACAGCAAGGAATACGAGGACCTGCTCACCAAGTACAAGATCGACTAAGCCGTGCCAGCCTTCACCATCAAAGCAGAACGTGACCAGCTCACGGTCGACAAGCTCACCGAACGCTTCGGCACCGGGAGCTTCACCCACGAACGCCTGTACGACACCGTATGCTTCACGGTGCCCAAGGAAAAGGTGCATGAGGTGCTCGCCTTCCTGCGCGACGGGCTGGACTTCAACTTCCTCACCTCCCTGTGCGGCATGCACTTCCCGGGGCTGGAGCTGGAGCTGGGCGCGGTGTACTTCCTGCACAGCATGCGCCACGGGCACCGCATCCGCGTGAAAACGCACGTGGCCCTGCACGACGCCAAGCTGCCCACCGCCACCGACCTGTGGCCCACCGCCAACTGGATGGAACGGGAGACCTGGGATTTCTTCGGCATCCACTTCACCGGGCACCCCAACCTGAAGCGCATCCTGAACATGGAGGACTTCCCCGCATTCCCCCTGCGCAAGGACTATCCGCTGGAAGACCCCACGCGCGAGGACAAGGACGACAGATACTTCGGACGATGAGCCAAGCGACCAAGCAACAGGACCTGTGGAAGGAAGACCAGGTGGCGGGCGACGGCCTGCGCGAGCTCACCACGCTCAACCTCGGCCCCACGCACCCGGCCACCCACGGCATCTTCCAGAACGTGCTCACCATGGACGGCGAGATCATCCTGGAGACCGAGCAGACCATCGGGTACATCCACCGCGCCTTCGAGAAGATCTGCGAACGCAGGCCGTTCTACCAGATCACCACCCTCACCGACCGGATGAACTACTGCAGCGCCCCCATCAACAACATGGGCTGGCACATGGCGGTGGAAAAGCTCCTGGGCATCGAGCTGCCCAAGCGCGTGGAATACATGCGCGTGATCATCATGGAGCTCTCGCGCATCACCGACCACATCATCTGCAACACCATCATCAGCCAGGATGCCGGGGCCACCACGCCCTTCCTGTACGTGTACCAGTGGCGGGAGAAGATCTATGAGATCTACGAGGAGATCTGCGGCGCGCGCCTCACCACCAACATGGGCCGCATAGGCGGCTTCGAGCGCAACTTCAGCGACCTGGCCTGGCAGCGCATCCGCGCCATCCTCAAGGAATTTCCCGCCGTGCTGGACGAGTTCGACGCGCTGCTGGTGCGCAACCGCATCTTCATGGACCGCACCATCAACTGCGGGCCCATCCCTGCCGACCGCGCACTGGCCTACGGCCTCACCGGCCCCAACCTGCGCGCCGCCGGCGTGGATTATGACGTGCGCGTGGCCGACCCCTACAGCTCCTACCAGGATTTCGACTTCGCCATCCCCGTGGGCAAGAGCGGCGACGTGTACGACCGCTTCACCGTGCGGCAGGAGGAAATGCGCCAAAGCCTCTCCATCATCCGCCAAGCCCTGGAGAAATTGGACAAGATCGCCGACAAGTCCACCTACCGCGCCGATGTGCCCGACTGGGTGCTGCCGCCCAAGCAGGAAGTGTACAACGACATGGAGGCGCTGATCTATCACTTCAAGATCGTGATGGGCGAGGTGGAAGTGCCCGTGGGCGAGATCTACCACTGCGTGGAGGGCGGCAACGGCGAGCTCGGCTTCTACATCGTCAGCGATGGCGGGCGCAACCCGTTCCGCGTACACTTCCGCCGCCCCTGCTTCATCTACTACCAGGCCTATCCGGAGATCATCAAGGGCGGCATGCTCAGCGATGCCATCCTCACCATGAGCAGCATGAACGTGATCGCCGGCGAACTCGATGCGTAAGACCTGAGCTTTTCGCAGTGCCGGGAAATGACCTACCTTTATCTGAAGCCCACTAGCGGACAATGAAAGGAGTAAGCATGTTGTACGACGAGGCAAGGCACCGCCGCCTGATCCAGATCGACCTGGACGAGCTGGACATCCGGGAAGAGGAGGCCATGGAAGACCTCTTTGACCTGATCATCGCCGAAAGCCGGAAGGATACGGATAAGATCAGCCTGGAAGAACTTCAACGGCTCCTGAAAGCGGACGGCAAGCTTTGACCTACCGCATCGAAATCAGCAAGCCGGCCGCCAAGGAGATCCGCACTCTTTCCAAGACCACCGTGGCCCGCCTGCTTCCAGCGATCATGGCCCTTGCAACGGACCCCCGCCCCGCAGGAAGCAAAAAGCTTGCTGGAAGCCGTGAGCCGCTTTGGCGGATCCGCACCGGTGATTACCGCGTGATCTATTGCATGGACGACACGGTCCGCGTCATAGAACGTCCGGAAGGTGGGCCACCGCAGGGATATCTACCGCAAATGAGCAATATCGCGGCGATTCTGCATTCCTTTGCACCAATGCACTGATGGAGCACGCAACACACCCCCCCGGCAATGCTGGCATTGCCCCCTTCGCCTTCAGCGAAAAAGCGCTTGCCGAATGCAAGGAGGTGATCACGCACTACCCTGCGGAGCACCCCAAGAGCGCGCTGATCCCCCTGCTGCACATCGCGCAGGCCGACAACGACGGGTGGCTGAGCGTGCCCGCCATGGACGCCGTGGCCAGCCTGCTGGGCATCCAATACGTGGAGGTGTACGAGGTGGCCACCTTCTACAGCATGTTCCACCTGGAGCCCGTGGGCAAGCACGTGCTGGACGTGTGCGAAACGGCCCCGTGCATGCTGCGCGGCAGCGACGACCTGATCGAGCACCTGGAGCACAAGCTGGGCATCAAGGCCGGGCAAACCACCCGCGACGGCCTCTTCACCCTGCGGGCCGTGCAATGCCTAGGCAGCTGCGGCACCGCCCCCATGCTGCAATGCGGCGCGAAATACCACGAGCACCTCACCATCGAAAAGGCGGACCGCCTGATCGATGCGCTGCGGGCCAAGGAATCGCGCACCAACTTCACGGACCACATCGACACGCCAGCCTGAAATGGGACGACAGCTATTGCTTGAGCACATCAACAAGCCCGGCATCCGGGGGCTGGAAGGCTACCGTGCCCATGGCGGCTACCGCAGCGTGGAAAAGGCCCTGCGCACCATGGCCCCCGAGGCGGTGCTGGAGGAGGTGAAGAAGAGCGGCCTGCGCGGGCGCGGCGGCGCGGGCTTTCCCGCCGGCATGAAGTGGAGCTTCCTGGCCAAGCCCGAAGGCGTGCCACGCCACCTGGTGGTGAACGCGGACGAAAGCGAGCCCGGCACCTTCAAGGACCGCTACCTCATGGAGCGCATCCCCCACATGCTGGTGGAGGGCATGATCTGCAGCAGCTTCGCCATGGGGGTGAACACCAGCTACATCTACATCCGCGGCGAGTACTTCTACATCGCGCGCATCCTGGAGCAGGCCATCGCCGAGGCGCGCGCGGCTGGCTGGCTGGGCCGCAACATCCTGGGCAGCGGCTACGACCTGGACATCTTCGTGCATGTGGGCGCAGGCGCCTACATCTGCGGCGAGGAGACCGCCCTGCTGGAAAGCCTGGAGGGCAAGCGCGGCAACCCGCGCATCAAGCCGCCCTTCCCTGCGGTGAAGGGCCTGTGGCAGCGGCCCACGGTGGTGAACAACGTGGAGACCATCTGCGCCGTGGTGCCCATTGTCAACGACGGCGGCGAGGAGTACGCCAAGATCGGCATCGGCAAGAGCACCGGCACCAAGCTGATCAGCGCCAGCGGCCACATCAACAAGCCTGGCGTGTACGAGATCGAGCTGGGCGTGCCTGTGGAGGAGTTCGTGAACAGCGATGAATACTGCGGCGGCATCAGCGGCGGCAGGCCCCTGAAGGCATGCATCCCCGGCGGGTCCTCCGTGCCCATCCTGCCCGCCGACCTGCTGTACCGCACGGCCAAGTTCGAAACGCGGCTGATGACCTACGAAAGCCTCAGCGACGGCGGCTTCCAAACCGGCAGCATGCTGGGGTCCGGCGGCTTCTACGTGTTCAACGACAGTGCCTGCATCGTGCGCACCACCTGGAACCACTCGCGCTTCTACCACCACGAAAGCTGCGGCCAGTGCAGCCCCTGCCGCGAAGGCACCGGCTGGATGGAAAAGGTGCTGTACCGCCTGGAGCACGGCTTGGCGCGCACGGACGACATCGACCTGCTGTGGGACATCCAGCGCCGCATCGAGGGCAACACCATTTGCCCCTTCGGCGATGCCGCCGCCTGGCCCGTGGCAGCCTCCATCCGACACTTCCGCCACGAGTTTGAGTACCATGCCACGCACCCCACCAAGGTGAAGGACCTCAAGCACTGCGAGAAGGAGCCGATCCCGTACCCGGAGCGGGCGTATGCTTGAGGGCGTGGGGTGGTCAGTTGTCGGTTGTCAGTTGTCGGTTGTCAGTTGTCAGT
>JAFEAI010000053.1 GCA_018266475.1 Bacteroidota bacterium | reverse complement strand
TCATGGGGTTTTCAGGATCAGACGTACAGCATGTGCTTCATTGCCATGGGTAACCACCAAGGTGTACATGCCATCAGGCTGTTTTACATCCACGACCGTCTTGGCTCCGGTCATAGTGCGGGTGAAAATTGGCAAATTGGCGAATTGCCCATTTCATTCATTTCCTTCATCGCACCACCACCAACCGTTGCGCACTCGGCCCTTTTTTCGTTTCCACCACCGCCGAGTACACCCCCGGCGGGTAGGCGCCCAGGTCCACTTCGTTGCCGTGGGTGCGGAAGAGCAGAGTGCCTTGGGTGTTGTACACCGTGATGTGCCGGGCGGTTTGGCCCAAGTGGAAGAGGCCGGTGGAGGGGTTGGGGGTGGCCGTCAACTCAGCGTTCAAAACAACGTAGCCCGAATTGCTGACGGGCAGTTCTTCACAAGGCATTGTATCAGGAGCATCAGGAGAGACGTACAACAACTCGCCATTCACCGAGAAGCAATTTAGGCTTATCCCCATTTCTCCAAACCCATAAAAACAGGCTTTCAATCCATTTGTGGAACCAATTCCTTCAATAAAGGAAAAATCCGTATATCCATCTACACTGCCAAAGTTCATACGCTTCCGAAATGTTGAACCGATCAATATTGAGTCTATGGAATGAACGGTTTCATTTTCCATGCCACAAAAATCGTAATCAGCGAAATAACCTTTAAGAGTATCACCCACACCTAATGTGAAATCATACAATACAATATCATTATCAATTCCTAACGGGCGTATGTACACCATCCGTTGTATTGTATCTTCCCGCAGATAACACATCCCTTCGCCGAAGTCCGGGTTGCAACAATCAGAACTCCCGCTAATGATCATATACTGCTCTGAAATGACTTTGTACTCTTGCCCGGCAAACAGTGTATCTCCGTTGTAGAAATCCCGAGTGTATGCACCCGTTCCGCAAGTCATGTCGAAGATGCAGCCGGAACCCATACCCCATACCGCATTGCTGTCGGGGAAGGGGTGATAAACCGAAGTTTGCGCGCTTGCTAATGAGCAGGAAAAAAGGGACAGCATGGCAACCAACAGCGCATGGGACACCACACGCCAAAGGCGACCAGCCGGATTTTCACCACCTGATCTTATCAGATGTACCGCTAAGGCATTCATGGGGTTTTCAGGATCAGACGTACAGCATGTGCTTCATTGCCATGGGTAACCACCAAGGTGTACATGCCATCAGGCTGTTTTACATCCACGACCGTCTTGGCTCCGGTCATAGTGCGG
>JAFEAI010000052.1 GCA_018266475.1 Bacteroidota bacterium | reverse complement strand
CCCCATGTGGGCTCATGTATGCTGTCATTCCCCAGCCATATTCCGATATGGTCCACCGCCGACCCGAAAGCAGCATTACGCACGTACCAAAGTGATACTTGGTAGGCAGCTTCCGGGGCCAACTCTTCGGTCAAGCGTGTAAGCATGTATTCCCGAGTAGGTCCATTGGAAGGGCCATCCCAGAAAAAGCCACCGGCCATCCGATCACCATCCTGCGGCTGCATTTGGCCCACTCCTTGAGTACGAATATCGTACCCGCATAGGCGGGCGGTATCCGCATCCCATACGTCCGGCGTTGATATTGTGGGATTATACCAATGGGTGGCCTTCAGCAAGGTGCATTGGGTCGGGGTGCTACAATCCACCGTATCCTCAAAGCTGGGGTTGGGCACCAGGTTCTGTGCCGTCGCCATCGCGGCGAGGGCTGCCACCACGGCCAAGGGGATGGCGCGGGCAGCGTTGTTTGTCAAGGAAGAAAGGAGTGCGTTGAGCATGTTGTTCATCTCCATTCTTGTTCGCCACATCTTTGGCACTTGGAAGATTATCTTCCGCTTCCGGCCCGCTTGCGGCACCGGGTGCTCACCGCCCCGCCCGGCATGCAGCTTGTTCCGGGCGGGGTCGGTACCTTTGCTCAGCTTCTGTTCATCTTCTTTCGCGAGTTGGTGGGACATGAGCGACCAAGGCCCTCGGTGTTAGCGCACCGGGGGCTTTATCGTTGGGGCAACACCATGCCGTGTTACCTTGTGGGCTTTTGAAAATTGTGTGGCCTGTTGGCCTGTTGGCCTGTTGGCCTGTTGGCCTGTTGGCCTGTTGGCGCAACGCGCAATCCAAGCAACAAGGCTATGGGAAAGTTGCGCGTTCATGATGCAACGAAGATAACGGAATTTATGTGAAAAGCATGAATGGTTGATAAGTTATGCCACCGGGACGCAGGGTGGGAAATGGATCGGAGATTTGGGTTGGCGAGGTCCTGCAGGAGGTGAAGAGGTGAAGAGGTGAAGAGGTGAAGAGGTGAAGAGGTGAAGAGGTGAAGAGGTGAAGAGGTGAAGAGGTGAAGAGGTCATGGAAATGGGGGCCAGGAATGCATCCAACGCCGCGCACGGCGGGCCTGACACAGGGCCATCGGGTCTATTGCTCCCTGCGGGCGCGGCTTCCAATGGAATACAAACCACGGATGGACACGGATCACGGCCCCACCTGCCAAGCAAACCAACCTTCCCTATCCGTGTGCATCCGCGTGCATCCGTGGTTCAAGACAGTGATGTGAATGCGCCGCCAGGCGCATGGATAAGCCCCAATAGCCCAGGGGCCGATCGCGGTCCTATTCCACCTGCGCCTATTTTTGTCCCCCTTGCACGGAAACCAGCCCGCATGCCCTTCCATCCTACCCGCCGCTTCACCCTCTTGTTCCTGCTGATGCTTCCGCTGCTGGCTGCAGCGCAAAACGGCACCGTGCGCGGCTTTGTGTACGATGAATCCACCGGCGAGCCCGCCATCTTCACCCCGGTTTCCCTGTGGGGCGCCACCAACCACGGCATCCAAACCGATGTGAACGGCTATTTCTCCATCAGCAAGGTGCCGCCTGGGGCATACACCCTGCGCATAGTGACCATGGGGTTTGACACGCTGACCAAGGCGGTGGACGTGAAGGCCGACCAGATCATCACCGAGCAGCTCTACCTGAAGAAAGCCACCATACAGATGCAGGCCGTGGAGGTGACGGCCGAGCAGCAGAAGGCCCAGAACACCGTGCGCGTGGGCGTTACCAAGCTCACCCCCAAGCAGATCGAGCGCATGCCGGCCATCGGCGGGCAGGCCGACCTGGCGCAGTACATGCAGGTGGTGCCCGGCGTGGTGTTCACCGGCGACCAGGGCGGCCAGCTCTACATCCGCGGCGGATCGCCCGTGATGAACAAGGTGCTGCTGGACGGCATGACCCTGTACAACCCCTTCCACAGCATCGGCCTGTTCAGCGTGTTCGACAACGACATCATCCGCAACGCGGACATCCTCACCGGCGGGTTCAACGCCGAGTATGGCGGACGCATCAGCAGCGTGATGGACATCACCACCCGCGACGGCAACAAGACCCGCTTGGGAGGCAAGGTGGGCGCAAGCACCTTCGCCGCCAAGGGCCTGCTGGAAGGACCGCTGAAAAAGCAGACCGCCCCCGGGCAGGGCAGCAGCTCCTTCCTGATCAACTTCAAGCACAGCTACCTGGACCAAACCAGCAAGAGCCTGTACAACTACGCCGATTCCGCCGGCCTGCCCTTCAAGTTCAGCGACCTCTACGGCAAGATCTCCATCAATGCCGCCAACGGCAGCAAGGTCAACTTCTTCGGGTTCAACTTCACCGACGGAGCCAAGTTCCGCGGCATCAGCGACCTGGATTGGAAGAACTGGGGCGCGGGCACCAACTTCGTGCTGGTGCCTTCGGGCAGTGCCGTGCTCATTGAAGGCGTGTTCGCCGTGAGCAACTACAAGATCGAGCTGTTGGAAGGAAACCTGCAGCCCCGCACCAGTGCCATCAGCAACTTCAACGCCGGCCTCGATTTCAAGTACTTCATGGGCAACAATGAGATCCACTACGGCCTGGAGGTCAACGGCGTGAACACCGACCTGAGCTACTTCAACTCCTTGGGCTACAAACTGCAGGTGCAGAAGGTGAGCACCGAGCTGGCCGGCTACCTCACCTACAAGCTCCGCGTGGGCCAATGGGTGCTGGACCCCGGCATGCGCCTCCAGTACTACTCCACCCTCGCCGTGATGAGCCCCGAGCCCCGCCTCGGGTTCAAGTGGAACATCAACGACCGCCTCCGCTTCAAGGGCGCTGCAGGCCTGTACAGCCAAAACCTCATCGCCACCAACAACGACCGCGACGTGGTGAACCTCTTCTACGGATTCATCACCGCCCCGGATGATATCCCCAAGACAATGACCATGCCCGACGGCTCCGTCCGCCAGGTGCAAAACCCCCTCCAGCGCGCCAGCCACGTGGTGGGCGGATTCGAGTACGACCTCTCCCGCAAGGCCAGCATCAACCTGGAAGGCTACTACAAGCACTTCGGCCAAGTGACCAACCTGAACCGCGACAAGCTCTACAACGACACTCCCGAGTTTGCAAGCAAGCCCGATGAGCTCAAGAAGGACTTCACCCTGGAAAGCGGCAACGCCTACGGTGCCGACCTGCTGGTGAAGTACGAGCAGAACGGCCTCTACCTCTGGCTGGTGTACTCGCTCAACTTCGTGGACCGCTGGGACGGCCACCAGACCTACAACCCCATTTGGGACCGCCGCCACAACGTGAACCTGGTGGCCAGCTACACCTTCGGGCGCCACGAAAGCTGGAAGGCCAACGCCCGCTGGAACTACGGCTCAGGCTTCCCCTTCACCCAAAACCAGGGCTTCTACGAGCGTCTGCCCTTCAGCAACGGCATCTACTCCGACATCAATGCCGCCAACGGAACCATGGGCATCATCTACGGCCCCCTCAACGGCGGACGCCTTACCGACTACCACCGCCTGGACCTGGGGGTGACCAAGACCTGGAAGTTCAGCGAGCACCAATCGCTGCAAATGGACCTTAGCGTGACCAACGTGTACGACCGCAAGAACATCTTCTACCGCGACCGCCTTACCGGCAAGGAAGTGTACCAGTTGCCGGTGATCCCCAGCGTGGGCTTCATGTACTCCTTCTAAGCGGAACGGGCCGCCCATGGCGCGTTGCCCAAGGGCGCGGCCAGCCGTTCGGCGGACCACTGGCCACCGCCTGCCACGCCTTTTTAAGCCAACCTGCCATCCGGTTCGCAGTATCGGCTTAGCTTTACGCCCCGTGATCACCATTCCCACTCAGGGCGGGATCATCCAGTGATGACGGGTTCCACAAAGTACATTTTCGTTACCGGCGGCGTTACCTCCAGCTTGGGCAAGGGCATCGTGAGCGCCTCCCTGGCCAAGCTGCTGCAGGCGCGCGGCTTTACGGTAACCATCCAAAAGCTGGACCCCTACATCAACATCGACCCCGGCACGCTGAACCCCTACGAGCACGGCGAATGCTACGTGACCGAGGACGGTGCCGAGACCGACCTGGACCTGGGCCACTACGAACGCTTCCTGGACACGCCCACCTCGCAGGCCAACAACGTCACCACCGGCCGCATCTACCAGAACGTCATCAACAAGGAACGCCGCGGCGAATACCTGGGCAAAACCGTGCAGGTGATCCCCCACATCACCGACGAGATCAAACGCCACATCCAGGCCCTGGGGCGCAAGGGCATCTACGACTTTGTGATCACCGAGGTGGGCGGCACCGTGGGCGACATTGAGAGCCTGCCCTACGTGGAGGCCATCCGCCAGCTCAAATGGGAGAAGGGCCGCGATGCGCTGGCCATCCACCTTACCCTGCTGCCCTACCTGAGCACCAGCGGCGAACTGAAGACCAAGCCCACCCAGCACAGCGTGAAGGAGCTGCTGAGCCTGGGCGTGCAGCCCGACATCCTGGTGTGCCGCACCGAGCACCCCATGGCCAAGGGCATGAAGGAAAAGATCGCCCTCTTCTGCAACGTGGACCAGCAGGCCGTGGTGGAAAGCGCCGATGCCGAAACCATTTACGACGTGCCCCTGCTGATGCAGCAGGAGCAATTGGACGTGGTGGTGCTGGAAAAACTGGGCATCAACAACTACCCCGAGGCCGGCCTGGACCAATGGCGCGACTTCCTCCACCGCTTCAAGAACCCCACCGTTACCGTGGAGATCGGCCTGGTGGGCAAGTATGTGGAACTGCACGATGCCTACAAGAGCATCAAGGAGGCCCTGGACCATGCCGGCGCGGCCAACCTGGCGCGGGTGGAGGTGCGTTGGGTACACAGCGAAAAGCTCACCGCCAAGAACGTGGCCAGGCAGCTGGGCGGCCTTAGCGCCATTCTGGTGGCGCCCGGCTTCGGCAACCGCGGCATCGAAGGCAAGATAGAGGCCGTCCGCTTCGCCCGCGAGAACAAGGTCCCTTTCCTGGGGATCTGCTTAGGCATGCAGTGCGCGGTGATCGAATTCGCACGCAACGTGCTGGGGCTGGCCGGGGCCAACAGCACCGAAATGGACCCCGACACCAAGTGGCCCGTGATCGCCATGATGGAAGAGCAGAAGGCCAAGGTGGACAAGGGCGGCACCATGCGCCTGGGCTCCTACCCCTGCAAGCTCAACGAAGGCACCCTTGCCGCCGAGGCCTACGGCAAAACACAGATCAAGGAGCGCCACCGCCACCGCTATGAATTCAACAACGCCTTCCTGGACCAGTACCGCAAGGCCGGCATGATCGCCGCCGGCGTGAATCCGCAGACCAAGCTGGTGGAGGTGGTGGAGGTGAAGGACCATCCCTGGTTCGTGGGCGTGCAGTACCACCCCGAATACAAGAGCACCGTGGCCCGGCCGCATCCGCTCTTCGTCCGCTTCGTGCGCATTGCCCTGGAGCACCAGGCACAGGCCGCACCTGCCGCAAGCGCCGCTGCCAAGGCCTAGTGCCCCCCGCCCGCTCCGTCCCGCACGCCCGGCAACCGCCCCGCAAAAAGGGGCGGCCCGCCATGGCCTCCACGGCTATCTTCGCGCCCTTCACGCCAAACCAGGCGTACCGGAGCCCCTATGGACCGCAATTCGATCATCGGCATCATTCTTATCGTGGCCATCCTGTTCGGCTACCAGTACCTCACCATGCCCAGCGCCGAGGAACGCGCCCGCATGCAGCAGGAGCAGGACAGCATCGCCCAGCTCGCCATCCAGCAGCAGGCCCGGCATGCCGAAGAAGCCCTGGCCCAAAAACGGAAGACCGCCGAACCTGCCGCCGACACCACCGCCGCGGACACCCTGCATGCCGACAGCCTCCGCAGCGCCCGCGCACAGGGCCACTTGGGCATCTTCGCCCCCACCGCCAACGGGGCCAATGAAGTGGTGGTCATCGAAAACAAGAACCTCCAGGTGGCCATCAACACCTTCGGCGCACGCCCCAACGTGATCCGCCTGAAGGACTACAAAACCTACTGGGGACGCAAGCCCCTGCTGCTGGCCGTGCCCGACAGCGGCGTGTACGAGTACAACTTCTTCCTGGGAAACCTGCGGCTGAGCACCCGCGACATGAACTTCACCGCACGCAAGCTGGGCTCCACCGGCGTGCAGCTGAGGGCCGCCACCACCGACCCCGGAAAGTACCTGCAGATCACCTACCAGCTGGACAGCGCCTCCTGGTTCATGCACGCCACCGCAGAGCTGGTGGGCCTGCCCGAAGTGGACCCCCGCAACGTGATGTTCCATTGGGACCTCACCGGCTTCCACAACGAAAAGCACCGCCCCACCGAAGAGCACAAATGCACCGTGTTCTACAAATACCTCAATGCCGACCGCGACTTCCTGAGCGAAACCAAGGACGATACGAAAAAACTCGAGGGCAAGACCAACTGGGTGGCCTTCAAGCAGGACTTCTTCACCGTGGCCATGGTGAACCCCGACGGCTTCAGCAGCAGCGGCTCGGAGATCTCCGTCACCACGCTGCCCAACGACACCCTCTACAACAAGCGCTACGACGCCAAGCTCTTCTTCCAACAGGAGCCCGGCGACCACAGTACGTTGGCCATGCAGCTTTACCTGGGCCCCAACCAGTACAACACCCTGCGCCACACCGGCATCCCCGAGTTCAGCCGCATCATCGACCTGGGCTGGGGGATCTTCGGATGGATGAACCGCTTCCTGGTGATCCCCATCTTCGATTTC
This sequence comes from Bacteroidota bacterium, assembly GCA_018266475.1. Classification (GTDB taxonomy): domain Bacteria; phylum Bacteroidota; class Bacteroidia; order Flavobacteriales_F; family PHOS-HE28; genus PHOS-HE28. The sequence goes on along the minus strand of JAFEAI010000052.1, from coordinate 40,851 downwards.
CTCCACCGCTTCAACCTCAGCTACGGCATCATCATCCTGGCCCTCACCATCGCCATCAAGCTGCTGCTGCTGCCCATCGCCTACCGCAACCAAAAGAGCAGCATCCGCATGCGGGCCCTGAAGCCCGAGGTGGACGCCATCAACCAGAAGTACGGCAAGGAGGATGTGCTCAAGAAGCAGCAGGCCACCATGGACCTGTACCGAAAGGCCGGCGTGAACCCCGTTTCCGGATGCGTGCCCATGTTGCTGCAGCTGCCGGTGCTCTACGCCATGTTCCGCTTCTTCCCCAGCAGCATCGAACTGCGCCAGCAGCCCTTCCTGTGGGCCGACGACCTCAGCAGCTACGACAGCATCCTGCAACTGCCCTTCACCATTCCCGCCTACGGCAGCCATGTCAGCCTCTTCACCCTGCTGATGGCCGCCAGCACCATCATCTACACCCTGGTGAACAGCAACCAGATGCCCCAGCAGCAGGGCATGCCGAACATGAAGGTGATGATGTACATGTTCCCGGTGATGATGCTCTTCTTCATGAACTCCCTCCCCGCGGGCCTCAGCTACTACTACCTCCTGGCCAACGTGATCAGCATCCTGCAAATGACCGTGATCACGCGCTGGTTCCTCAACGAGGGCAAGGTGCGCGAGCAATTGCTGGCCAACATGAAAAAGCCGCGCAAGAAGAGCAAGTGGCAGCTGCGCCTGGAGGAGATCCAGAAACAACAGCAGGCCACGGCCAAGAAGCGCCGCTGAGCCGCCCCGAACCCCCGGCCAGCCGTCCCCGTTAAAACGGCCATGCGCCTTTGGCCTGTGCTCTTCCTGCTGCTTGCCCCCACCCTGCTCCGCGCCCAGCACCCGCACCTGGACCTGCCCCCGAGCGGCTCCGCGCAACGCATCCAGCTCTTCGGCATGGTGACGGACAGCCTCACCCGAAAGCCCGTGTACGACTGCTTGGTGGGCTATTACGACGCCTCCGGCAAGCGCCTTTCCATCACCTCGGTGAACAGCGATGGGCGCTTTGCCCTCTTCATCCCCGCCGGCGTGCCGTACGAGCTGCGCGTGGAGCGCGAGAACGGCTACGTGGAGCTGCACCGTGCCATGCCCCCGGCGCCCAACGGCCTGGCCTTGCTGCGGCAAGACCTGGTGCTATTGCCCAAGTAATGCCAATGCGACATTCGGAACAGTCCAAAGGACGATCCGAATGTTTGCAGTGGTTTGATGCCGTGTGTACAAGCAATTGCCCGGAACCGTGCGAAGCCGAAGTGGGGCCCTATTGCTTGTGACAACGGTATAATTGCTTGCCGCCTGGCCGTGCGGAGGCACCGCCGCAACCACGGGCGCGTCCATCGCCCACCCGGCCGATACGCAAAGCGGGCCGCCCTTGGGCGGCCCGCTTCGGTCATGCAACACATCGTTCAACCCTTCTTCACCGGCTTCTTTGCCGGGGGTGCCGGTGCCGGAGGGGCCTCCACCGGTGCCGGAGGAGCGGGAGGAGGGGTCTTCACCAAGGTCATTTCATCCACCAGGTGCTTGGCCCCGGACAGCTTGTCGATGATCCACAGCACGTAGCGGATGTCCACGCTGATGGTGCGCTGCAGTTCGGGCTCGTAGGAGATGTCGCCGCTCATGGCCTCCCAGTTGCCGTCGAAGGCAATGCCGATCAGCTCGCCGTTGCCGTTGATCACCGGGCTGCCGCTATTGCCGCCGGTGATGTCGTTCTCGCTGATGAAGCAGATCGGCAGGCTGCCGTCCTCGCGCGCATAGCGCCCGAAATCCTTGGCCAGCAGCAACTCCTTTTCCCGCTTGGGCACAATGAACTCATCGCTCGTGGGGTCCTCCTTTTGCAGGATGCCCAGTTCGGTGGTGTAGTAATCATAGTGGATGGCGTCCGCAGGGCTGTAATCGTTCACCTTGCCGTAAGTGAGGCGCTCGGTGCTGTTGGCATCGGGGTACCACATCTTCTCCGGGTCCTTCTCGCGCATGGCCTGCACCATCAGGCGGTAGCCCCGGTCGATCTTTTCCTGCGGGCCTTCAATGGCGGGCCCAAGCACGTTGCGGTATTCGTTCAGGCAGCTCACCGAGGCCTGCATGCCCGGGTCCTTCTGCAGCACCTTCAGCTGGGGCTTGGCCAGAAAGGCCATCAGGCGCGTGCTGTCGGTGAGGATGCTGGTCTTGAACATGGCCTCGGCCCACTTGCCGAAATCACCCTTGTACTTCTTGGTCACCGTGGCCACCACATCCGGCTGCTGGTCGGCAGGCACGTCCTTGTGGATCATGGCGAACATGGCCGCCGTTACCTCCTGATCGGTGGCGGGGTCGTAGTTCTTCCAGAAATCACGCGCGGATTTTTTCACCATCTCCCCCATGGCCGTGATCTTGGCGGTGCCCTTGGGGTCTTTTTCCATCTGCATCATCAGGCCGTACAGGCGGAAGCCGAACACCACCATTTCGCTGCCGAAGGCCGCTTCCTGCAGGTACACGTAGCCCTTTTGGTACTTGGCCTGCTCAGCATAGCCGTCGCTGAGGTCCTTGGCCAGTTCGCCGTACTTCAATTGCCGGGCGGGATCGGCGTTCACCCAGGCCATCAGGGCGGTTTCCTGGTCCTTCTTCCGCTCGTACACATGCTGGCGCTTGAGGCCCTTCTGCTGGCCGATGAAGTATTTCCAGTAGTTGGAGATCTGCGCGTACTTGGCCGCATACTTCAGGCGCACGCCGTCGTTGGCGTTCATGTGCTTCTTGAGGATGTCGAGCTTTTCCCCGCGAATGTTCACACGGCTGGGCTCCTCGATGTTCAGGGCCGTTTCCACGCCGTCGCTGTTCAGGAAGCGGTCGGTGCTGCCGGGGAAGCCCATGATCATGCTGAAATCGCCCTTCTTCACGCCGTCCAGGCTTACGGGGAAGTGCCAGCGCGGCTTGAAGGGGATGTTGGCGGCGGCGTATTCGGCGGGCTCGCCGTCAGGCCCGGTGTAGATGCGGAACATGCTGAAGTCGCCCGTGTGGCGCGGCCACTGCCAGTTGTCGGTGTCGCCGCCGAACTTGCCGATGGCATTGGGGGGCGTGCCCACCAAGCGCACGTCAGGGTAGCTTTTGTACACGAACACGTAGAACTCATTGCCGGCGAACATCGACTTGAAGTTGACGTCGATGTACTTCTGCCCCTGGCCGATCTTGGCCTTCAGGGCCTCGGCCACCTGGCTGATGGCCACTTCGCGGTCCGCCTCGCTCATCTGCGGGTTCAGCACCGAGCGCACCGTGTCGGTAACGTCGGTGATGTACTGCAGGAAGCTCACCGAGAAGCCGGCCGGCTTTTCCTGGTCGCGCTTCATGGCCCAAAAGCCGTTGGTGAGGATGTCGTTTTCCAGGGTGCTCAGGCTTTGGATGGCCGAGTAGCCGCAGTGGTGGTTGGTAAGCATCAGGCCGTCCGCGCTCACCACTTCGCCGCTGCAGAAGCCGCCGCCCAAGCGCGCCACGGCATCCTTCATGCTGGCCTTGTTCAGGCTGTATACATCCTCGGCGGTGAGCTTGAACCCCAATTGGCGCATTTGCGCCTCGTTCACCTGCTTGAGCTTGTTCAACAGCCACATGCCCTCGCCCGCATGGGCGCTGGCCGCAGTGAGCAGCACTGCAATGAACAGGGTAAGCAATTTCTTCATGACCATGGTTTGTTTGATGGGTTGCAAGGGAATGGAACGTCCTGAGGGGTTCCGGGGCCGCGAATGTAGCCGGAGGGCCGCCCTAGTGCCCCAGTTCCGGACCGCTGTGCCGGGATGAACGGTTCAGCGGAGGGTTGTCCGGTCAGCGCTCTTCGCCCACCCTGGTCCATTCCACATTGGCCAGCAGCTCCTCTGCCCGCTTGGCAAGGTCCTTGAACGCCTGCGGCGGCCCTACGCGCCCCACCACCTGCTTGTCCTGCCCGCCGGTGCGGAAGCGGATGATCGTGCTGGGCAGGTCCGTGACAGGCCGGTCGTACACGTCGTCCATCTTGCTGAAGCCGCTGGCCTCCACCGCCTGGCCCAGTGCCTTCATGGTGGCGGCGTCCACCTTCCCCGTATAGATGCCTTCGCGCGGCGCGAACCGGCGGCCGATGTAGGTGGCGGAGCCGTTGGGCATGATGAGCAGCTTGTAGGCGGGGCATGTGCCGAAGCAGGGCGTGCGTTCCATGGCGAACCACACGCTGTCGCCGCCCAGCTTGGGCGGCATTTGCTGCACGGGCTGCGAGGGATCGGCCTCCTCCTCGGGCGCACCAATGCTTTGCGCCGGTTCGGCGGATGCCGCAGGCATTTCCTTTTTGCTTTTGCAGCCGCCGCCAACTGCCAGCAGCGCAACGGCAACGATCAACGTGTGCATGTGCATGGGCGAAAGATAACCCGCCAACCCTTGCCCAATACCGTGCCGATCCCTTCCGTGCCGGACACCATGGGCTACTTTTGCCGCCCATGGAACTTGCACCGCTCACCGCCATCTCCCCCATCGACGGGCGCTACCGCGCACGCACCGCACCGCTGGCCGGATGGTTTTCCGAACTGGCCCTGATCCGCTACCGCCTGGCGGTGGAGCTGCACTGGTTCGCCTTTCTCTGCGAGGAACCGCTGCCCGAACTGAAAGGGGTGCCGGTGGAGCGCCTGGCCCCCTTGGCGGAGCGCGTGAATGCCCTGGGGGTTTCCGATGCACTGGCCATCAAGCAGATCGAACGCACCACCAACCACGACGTGAAGGCCGTGGAGTATTGGCTGAAAGAGCGCATGGAGGAGCTCGGGTTCGGCGCGGAAAAGGAGTTCGTACACTTCGGGCTCACCTCGCAGGACATCAACAACACCGCGCTGCCGATGCTGTTGAAGGATTTCGTCACAGGGCATTACATCCCTTCCGTGTCGGCCCTGCGCGACCGCATCCACGGCCTGGCCCTCCAATGGGCGCAGGTGCCCATGCTGGCGCGCACGCACGGCCAGCCCGCCTCGCCCACCCGCTTGGGCAAGGAGCTGGAGGTGTTCACCGAACGCCTTGACGACCAGCTTCGCCTGCTGCGCCAGGTGCCGTTCACCTGCAAGTTCGGCGGCGCCACCGGCAACTTCAACGCGCACCTGGCCGCATACCCCGAACTGGATTGGCCCGGCATCGCCGACCGCTTCACCGCCCAAAAGCTCGGCCTCACACGCCAGCGGTTCACCACGCAGATAGAGCACTACGACGACCTGGCGGCACTTTTCGACGCCATGCGCCGCATCAATACCATCCTGACCGACCTGTGCCGGGATGCCTGGGCATACATCAGCATGGATTGGTTCCGCCAACGGGTGAAACCGGGCGAGGTGGGCTCCTCCGCCATGCCGCACAAGGTGAACCCAATCGATTTCGAGAACGCCGAGGGCAACCTGGGCCTGGCCAACGCCCTCTTTGCACACCTGGCCGAAAAACTGCCGGTAAGCCGCCTGCAGCGCGACCTCACCGACAGCACCGTTACGCGCAACATCGGCGTGCCCATGGCGCACACCGAGATCGCCATCGGCTCCATCCTGCAAGGCTTGGACAAACTGCTCCTGAACGAAGCAGCCATCGCACACGACCTGGACGGGCAGTGGGCCGTGGTGGCCGAAGGCATCCAAACCATCCTGCGCAGGGCGGGCTATCCGCAGCCCTATGAACGCCTGAAGGACCTTACGCGGGGCAAGGAGCGCATAGGCCGCGACGAAATAGCCGCCTTCATCGCTGCGCTCGATGTGGAGGAGCCGGTGAAGCAGCGCCTGCGCGCGCTTACCCCGTCCACCTACCTCGGCGTGGACCTGCTCGCATAGGCCGCCCCCTACATGCCGGGCGACAACCGCTGATAGACCACCAGGTCCATGGCCGGTATCTCCTGCAGGTCCAGTTGGCGCATGATGGTGACCACCTGGCCGCGGTGGTAGGTGGCATGGTTGAAGCAGTGCATGAGCAATTGCCAGCGCGGCTGGTTGCACGCCTGCCCCTTGGCAGTGGTGTAGGCCACCATGGCGCCCAGGTCCGCCCCGCCCAGCGCAAGCACGCGGTCGCGCAAGGCCACGCTCACCTGCAGCAGGCTGTCGATGCCATTGCCCGCCGCCGCGCGTTCGGCGCCGAAGGCCCGTACATGCCATGTGCTGCTCGAATCGCGGATGTGCAGCACCGTGGCGCGCAATCCCGGAAAGCTGCTCTTCACATGGCGGTCCAGCAGTGCGTCGGGCTCGCGCTGCAAGCGCTCCACAAGGCGCGTGTTCGCCCACAGGTTGTAGGCCGCGTACTGGTCGATCAGTTGTTTCATGGTGTTCAAGCGTGGATAACGGTGTTGAAAATAAGCACGCGCCCGGCTTTCTCCCGTTGCCGTTACGGCGGTACGTTCGCGGCAAGAGCCGCATTGCCATGATCGGAACAATCTTCGGGAAGAAAAAGATCAGCGAGGAGAAATTCTCCAACGTGTTCGTGAATGCGGTGCTGCGCCTTGCCGAGGAGGGCTACCCCACCATTGTGGCCGAGCTGGAGGAAGCCTCCGAGTTCACCACCCGGCCCGTGTTCGGCCCCGGCGATGACGAGCTCTTTGCGCTGATCCTCTTCGCCGGCAACCTAATGGAAGCGCCCAAGCACCTGCCCAGCGGCGTGGACCAGCGCCTGGCCCAGCACGCCTATTCAAAGTTCGCGCCCTTCCTGGGCACCTCCGCCGCCGAGCTGGAAACAGAGACCATCGCGCTCCAGCATTTCATGGCCCGCATCAACCACCCCAGCAAGAACACGGTGTACGCCATGAGCAAGGCCATCTTCCACAAGTACGACCTGTTCCGCAACCAGGATGCCTACTTCCGGGAGATGAAGGCGCCAAACCCCATCGTGCTGGGCCGCATCAACAAGCTGATGCAGTACTGCCTGTGGGATTGGGCCGAACTGCTGGAGGACCTGAAGGTGACCGCCTGAGGAGGGCGGTGCCATACCGCCGCTTTCAGGCTGGGAAGGCGCTGAAGGCCGGGAGCCGCTCCTTGCTCAGCATTGGTTAATTTGCGCACAATTCCCGTGTGTGCAGCTTATTGTCGAAAAACCGTTTACCCATGCGAAAATTCATTGTCCTGCTCTTGTTCTCCATGGTCACCGCATGCGCCTTCGGGCAAACCGATTACCAGGACGTGGTATACCTGAAGAACGGCAGCATCATCCGTGGCATGATCGTGGAACAGGTGCCCAACGTTTCGCTCAAGATAGAGACCAGCGACGGCAGTGTTTTCGTGTATGAATTGGCCCAGGTGGAAAAGATCACGAAAGAGCCGCGAAAGGTGCCGCAAGGCACACGCGCCAACGCGGCCCGCGAAGGGGCGCACTACCGGGGCATTGTGGATGTAGGGGGCCAGATCGGTGCGGGCACGCATGGCATGGACAGGTTGAGCCTCAACATCATCAATGGCGTGCAGATCAACCCCTACTTCTCCATCGGCCTCGGCACCGGCCTGCGCCTATACACGGGTGAATCCGCTGCAGTGATCCCCCTGTTCGCAGATTTCCGCACCACCTTTATCCGCGATAAAACCACGCCCTACTTGGCCGTGGGCATAGGATACTCCTTTGATGCCAGCAACAGCCTCCGCAGCCTCGGCTTCCTGCTCAATCCGTCCGCAGGGATCCAGTTCGGCCTCTCGGATAAAATTGCCATGCACGTCGGCCTCAGCTACGAAATGCAGCGCATGGACTTTGTGCGGGTGGACCACTTGTACAATGGCTACTATGGCACCTACCCGTCGTTCACCGCCTACACGGCCAACTCGGGGGCGCTGGGCCTGGTCGTGGGTATTTCCTTCTAAGGCCTCCTCCAATACGGGTGCGGAAGCCTCCGCACAAACGCTGGCTTACGCATTTCCCGTACCTGATCAGGCCAGGACGCCTTCCTCCACGCACAGGTCCACAATGTGCTCACCGATGGCCAAGCAGGCGGTGGCGGCCGGGGATGGCGCATTGAGCACGTGGATGTGGCTTCCGGTGCGCTCGATGCGGAAGTCGTCCACCATCTCCCCGTCCATGCCCAACAGCATGGCGCGCACCCCGGCACGGCCCGGCCGGATGTCCTCCATGCGCAAGTCCGGCACCAGCCGCTGCAGGGTTTTCAGGAACAGCTTCTTGCTGAACGCCCTGCGGTACTCATCAATGCCGTAGGCCATGTTCTTGAAGAAGAGCTTCCACGTGCCGCCGTAGGTCAGCGCATCCCACGTGTCGCGCAGGCTGAAATCGGTTTTCCCGTAGCCTTCGCGCTTGAAGGTGAACACCGCGTTGGGCCCGCACTCGGTGCTGCCGTCGGTCATGCGGGTAAAGTGTACGCCCAGGAACGGAAATCGCGGGTCGGGCACGGGATAGATGAGGTTCTTCACCTTGTGCCTGCCCTGCTCGGTAAGCTCATAGTAATCGCCGCGGAATCCCACCACCTGCTCGTTCACCTTCACGCCGTCGGCCCGGGCCATGCGGTCGCTTTGCAGGCCGGCGCAGAAGATCACGGCCTGTGCGGTGTAGCTGCCCTTGGAGGTGCGCACCACGCTGCCCTGCGCAGCGGGCTCGGTGGCAAGCACTTTTTCGCCCACATGCACCGCCGACGCCGGGTTCAGCGCGATGGCCAGCCCGGCCATCCGCTGCACCGCTCCCCGGAAATCGATGATGCCCGTGCAGCCCACCCACAGCCCTGCAATGCCCTGGCAGTACGGTTCGATGGCCTTGATCTCCGCGGCATCGATGCGACGCAGGTCCTCGATGCCGTTGGCGATGCCGCGCTGGTGGATCTGCTCCAGCCGCGGCAGTTCCTCTTCGGTCACCGCCACAATGATCTTGCCGCACACGTCGTGCTTCACGCCATGCTGCTTGGCGAAGTCCACCAGCTCGCGCCGCCCCTTGGCGCAGGTAAGGGCCTTCTTGCTGCCCGGCTTGTAGTAGATGCCGCTATGGATCACGCCGCTGTTGTGGCCGGTCTGGTGGTCGCTTAGCTGCGCTTCCTTTTCCAGCAGCAGGATGCGCTTGCGGGGAAAGCGCTGCTGCAGCTTGTAAAAAGTGGCGGCGCCCACAATGCCGCCGCCCACGATCACCACGTCCCACGACGTGCCTGTAGAGGTCTCTTCCATGCGTGGCGGCGAAATTACCCCTTGCCCCCCGATGCCGGTGCAAGCACTTGGGCACGCGGTACGCGCAGCAGCAGCACGGCGCCCAGCACGAAGAACACGCCGATGGCCACGATGGTGTTGCGCAGGTCGCCGGTCAATTGGTTCACTAGGCCGAAGACGAACGTGCCCAGCACGGTGGCCAGGTAGAAGGTGACGTCATAGAAGGACAGGAAGGAGGCGTGGTCCGCGGTTTCGGGCAGCAGCTTGGTGTAGGTGCTGCGCGAGAGGGCCTGCGTACCGCCCATCACCAAGCCCACGCAGGCGGCCAGGATATAGAAGGACCCGGTGGAGCCGATGCGCCATGCGGCCACGCAGATGGCGGCCCATGCGGCAAGGCCGATGATGAGGGCGGCGATGTTGCCCACGCGCCTGCTGATGCGCACAAAGAGCATGGCGCCGGCGGCCGCCACCAATTGGATCAGCAGGATGCTGGTGATGAGGCTTGCGTCGGCGATGGGCGATCCATCGGCCTCCTTGATCTCCTGCTTGGCATAGGTAACGGCGAGGTACATCACCGTTTGCACGCCCATGTTGAAGATGAAGAAGGCGGGAAGGAACCGGCGCAGGCGGACCAGCCCGGTCATTTCGCCCCATACCCGGCGCAGTTCCCTGTAGCCTGCGGCAAGCGTGTGCTTTTTGGCCTCCTTGGGCACCCGGGCATCCGGCAGGCGGCGGAAGGTGAGCTGCGCCCAGCCGGCCCACCATACGCCCACGGAAAGGAAGGAGATGCGCGCCGGCAGGCCGTCGCGGTCCGGTATGCCGAAGAGCTGCGGCTTCATCACCATCAGCAGGTTGACCACCAGCAGAAGCACACTGCCGATGTAGCCCATGGCATAGCCGCGGGCACTGACGCGGTCGTGGTCCTGCGGTTCGGCGATCTCCGGCAGGAAGGCATCATAGAAGATCAGGCTGCCGCTGAAGCCCACGCAGGCCAGCATGAACAGCAGCAGGCCGGCCCAAAGGTTTGCGTACGTGAAGAAGAAAAGCCCGGCGCAGCTTGCAGCGCCCATGTAGCAGAAGAACTTCAGGTAGTTCTTTTTGTTGCCGCGGTGGTCGGCAATGCCCGAAAGCAGCGGTGCGATGGCGGCCACCAGCAGGAAGCCTGCGGACAGCGTGTAGGACTGCAGCGAGGTGGCCGGCAGGCCGTAGGTTTCCAGCACCTGGTCGCGGCCGTCAACCATGGTGATGGCGGTGTAGTAGATGGGAAAGATCGCCGAGGTGATGGTGAGCGAATAGGCCGAGTTGGCCCAGTCGTACATGGTCCAGGCCCTGATCACGCGGGGGTCCCCTTTCCGCATCAAGCGATCCTGCATGCCGGGTGGGCGGTTTCTCCTTCGGGCTTCGGCCTCTTTATGGCATCGGCCCTTTACGCCGCTATTTCGCCAGGTCCAGCTCCACGCGCCGGTTCTGGCTCATGGATACCTCGTCATCCCCTTCCGTGGCCGGTTCGCTGGCCTTTCGGCCCTCCACGGTGATGCGGCTTGCCGCGATGCCCGCCTGCACCAGGAAGTTCTTCACCTCTTCGGCGCGGTCCTTGTCCAGGTCGGTGAGGTCGGGGCGCATGCGCACGCGGTCGGCTTCCTTCAGGTCGGTATGGCCGATCAGCTTGAGGTTGATCGCCGGGTTGGCCTTGAGGATGGAGACCACGGTGTCCATCTGGGCCTTCATGGAGGGATCAATGTCCTTGTTGTAGCGCTTGAAGTAGATCGCGGTGCGGTCCACGCGCTGGGCCGGGCTGAGCTTGGCGTCGGTGGTGTACTTGCGCCCGTAGATGTACTCGCTCTTGTCCTTGTCGATCTGTTCGCAGGTGCATTCGCTGAGGTATTTCACGGGCTTCACGCTCACATCGTCCACGAAGTAGTAGGCCAAGGGCACTTGCGGGCGTGTTTCGCCGCGCTGGCGCTGCACCTTGCCGGTGGTCACCTTGTCGCTGGCGGCGAAGTTGCCGATGATCAGGTATTGCTCATCGCCGGTGGCCTCGTACACGCCGCACACGCCCTGCCAGCCGTTGACGTCGCCGTACACCTTGGTGCGCAGGGCGGGCACCTGCGGTTCGTAGGTGAGGCTGGCCGCATCCTTTTTGTTGATGAGCATGCGGCTGAGGTAGGCCTCCAGGTGGTCGCTGGAGTACTTGCTGAGGTCGCCCAGGCTAACGTAGTAGCTCACGCAGTACTTCTGGCCCTTCTTCAGCATCTTCTTCAGCTTCACCTGCAGGTAGGTGCGCGGCTGCTTGTCCATGTAGCTGTACCACACCAGCCCGGCGTAGTTGGTGCCGCTGAGGGCGCTTTGGAACCCGTAGGCGTTCTTGGGCGCGTAGGCCGGCGAGTTGGCGTCGATGCTTTCGCTGAACAGGTCCGCCTTGGCTTCCGTGGGGCTTCCCCATCCCTTGGCGGATTCAATGCCCCCCAAGCGGCGCAGCTTGCCTTCCAGTTCCTCGAAGCTGCCGTTGGGCACCAGGTTCACGCTGTCGGGCACTGCCTGGGCATGCAGGGTGGCCGTTGCCAGCTGGCAGGCTGCGGCAAGGAGGATGGCGATGGGCTGTTTCATTCGGTTGTGTTGAATCTTGCCGGAGGGAGGCGGGGCGAATTTATGCGGTGCGATCGGCCCAAGGGGCAATCGCCATGCCGGAAATGAAAGGGCCGCCCCCTGGAGGAAGCGGCCCTTTGCCGGTGCAACCGCCTGCGCTTAGAAGTTGTATGCCGCGCGTACGCCCAAGTATGCCGATGCCTTTGATCCGCTACCCGCGGTCACGGTTCCGTCGTTGCTCTTTGACGTCATCAAGATCTGGTAGCGAAGGCCGAGGTCCAGTCGCTCGTTCAGTACGTAGCCCACCACCGGTGCAAGCCCAAGGCCCACGTTACTGTCTGATTCGCCCCCGACAGTTATACCGCCTACCGTGACTTCCTTCGTCTTCATCATTTGGATCCCGAGCCCGAACATGGCCCCGATGTAGATGCCTTCACGCACGTCATCAAAGAAGTATTTGTAGTGTGCCTGGATGGGGATTACTGTGCCACTCTGGATGAGATCACTCTTTGGGAACATGATCGTGTAGGCCAAGCTGAAGCCGCCCAACCCGCTGGAACCAGCTTCCCTTTCATACGAAAGCACAGGACCCACGCCGAAGGAATATGAATCCCCCATGTCTCCCATGGGCATGGCCAAGTCCAAGCCCGCGCTAAATCCGCTGTCCTGGGCCATCATACTACCTGCAATTGCCAAGGCAGCCATCGTCAGTGTAATCTTCTTCATGTTGTTGAAAAGGTTTGGTTGGTGCCAAACATACACCTTTCACAAAATATCACAAGCAAGATTTTTCAAGGCCGACGATGCAGCCAAGCACACCTGGTGGTGCAGCCCCTACTTCCCCCCGAAGGTCCAGCCCACGGAGAACTCCACCAGGTTGGTCCAATAGCGGGTGCGGGCCGTTCCTTCGGAATGATCGTAGGTGGTGGTGAGGCTGCGGTAGAACCGCAGGTCCATGTCGAAGCCTACGGGCAAGGTGTAGCCCAGGCCGGCCACTACGTCCACTTCGGCCTTTTTGAAATCCTTGATGGCGGCGCTGCCCGTCTTCTTGGTGGTTTGGAAGTCCTGCTGGTCGATGGATTGCGTAACCTGCTGCCCCTGCTGGTTTTGGCCGGTCACGGTTCCCTTGAAGCTGGTGGTTTCATCGGTATTGAGCTTTCCGCCCATCAGGAAATTCACGGAAGGGCCTACCATGATCCGCAGGCCATCACTGGGCTTGAACATCAACGGCAGATTGATCTGGAAATAGGACAGCCGCTGGTCGTTCACGCCCTTGAAATCCTGTGAGCCGGTGTAGGCGCCTGCCCCGTTGGTAACGTCCGTGTTGTTGGTGAGCGTATTGCTGATGCTGAGCTCATTCTTGGCCTTGCGGAAGGAGAACGAGAGGTCGGGCCGGATGCCCACCAGGTCGGAGAAGGGAATTTCGGCATAGCCGCCGAACACAAGGCCCAGGCCCTTGGGGGTGGTGGGTGCGTTTTTGGGGTCCGGCTGGATTTTTTGCGAGGCGATGAGGAAGTTGGTGCCTACGCGGCCGCCGAAGCGGATCTGCGCGGAAAGGCTGGTGGCGGCCACCAGGGAAAGGCCGACTAAGGCGGAGCGGCAGGCGGTATGCATGGAGGTTATTATTTGCTGCCAAACGTATTCCGGCATGCGGCCCGCCACAATCCCTAATTCGGGTGATGCGCCGGGGCCGGTGGCTCCCCTCCCGCCCCGGGGGGTGCAATTCATTTCCCTTGCGCGGCACCCTTTGCATACGCCGCCCCGTGCACGCTGCCGTTGTAACAAGCAATAGGGTCCGATCTCGGCTTCGCACCCTATCCGACCATTTGCTTGCACACATGGCTTATACCCCTATAGGCATTCGTATTACCTTCGATGCATGGCATGGCGCCTAATGGCCCTTCTGCTGCTGGCAGGCAGCGCACTGCCGGCACGGCCGCAATGGGCCGTAGGCGTGTTCGGCGGCGTATCGCATGACTATGCGTGGGGTGCTGAAATGGCGCATGCGGGCCTGCAGGTTGAGTGGCGGCCCACTTTCCTGCATGCGGGCACGTTGCGTGCAGGGGTGTGGTCCGCACCCATGCGCGGCTCCTACCGCGAGGAATACCGCTCGGTAAGCGACCCCACCGTGCATACATGGCTTGCCGCAACCACCACCGAGCACCACGCTGCGGCAGGCGCCGTGCTGGATGTGCGCTTTCCCTTCGAGCACAACGACTGCACCAACGGCTTGTACAAGGGCACGTACTTGGTGGCCGGCGCAGGCTTCACCAGGCGCTGGCAGGCCATGGAGCAATGGCGGCAGGACCGGTACGGCACCATTACCACCTTCACCACCGCACGTGCCTTTGTGGAACCTGTGGCCCGGGCCGGCGTGGGCGGCGAACTGAACTATGCCTGGGGCGGGATCTTCCTGGAAGCCCTGTTCTGCGTTTCCGTTTCCGGCGAAGGCCCCATGCCCCTGCGGATCCCTGATGCACTGGTGCTCAACCTCGGGTACCGGTACATCTTTGGCGGCCGGCGTGCCGTACCGGCCGCGGAGGATTGAGCCCTCCGCAGCCGCCGCCCGTTCCTACTTCTGCTGCTTGCGGATCAGGTTCAATGCGCTGCCGGCCTTGAACCATTCGATCTGGTGGGCATTGTACGTGTGGTTGCACTTGATGGTGTCCGAGGACCCGTCCTTGTGGTGCAGCACCACGGTGAGCTGCTTGCCGGGGGCGAACTGCGCCAGGTCGGTGAAATCGAAGCGGTCGTCCTCCTGCACCTTGTCGAAGTCGCTTTCCTTGTCGAAGGTGATGCCCAGCAGCCCCTGCTTCTTCAGGTTGGTCTCGTGGATGCGGGCAAAGCTCTTCACCAGCACGGCGCTCACGCCGAGGTGCCTGGGCTGCATGGCGGCATGCTCGCGGCTGCTTCCCTCACCGTAGTTCTGGTCTGCCACCACCACGCTGGGCTGGTGTGCGGCCTTGTAGGCGCGCTGCGTGGCGGGCACTTCGCCGTATTCGCCGGTCAATTGGTTTTTCACCTTGTTGGCCTCACCGTTGAACGCATTGATGGCGCCGATGAGGGTATTGTTGCTGATGTTGTCCAAGTGCCCGCGGTAGCGCAGCCATGGCCCGGCCATGCTGATGTGGTCGGTGGTGCATTTTCCCTTGGCCTTGATCAGCAGCACCGCACCGGTGATGTTCTTGCCGTCCCACGCGGGGAAGGGTTCCAGCAACTGCAGGCGCTGGCTGTCAGGCTTCACCACCACTTCCACCTTGCTGCCGTCGGCGGCGGGTTCCTGGTAACCGGGATCTTTCACGTCGAAGCCTTTCGGGGGCAGCTCAATGCCAACGGGTTCATCCAGCTTCACTTCTTCTCCCTTGGCATTCTTGAGCGTATCCGTGAGCGGATTGAAGGAGAGGTGGCCGCTGAGGGCCATGGCCGTTACCAGCTCGGGACTGGCCACGAAGGCGTGGGTGTTGGAGTTGCCGTCGTTGCGCTTGGCGAAGTTGCGGTTGTAGGAGGTGAGGATGGAGTTCTTCCGGTCGGGGTCGTCCGTGTGGCGCGCCCATTGCCCGATGCAGGGGCCGCAGGCGTTGGCCAGCACCAGGCCGCCCATTTCCTCGAAGGTGGCCAGCAGGCCGTCCCGCTCGGCGGTGTAGCGCACTTGCTCGCTGCCGGGCGTAACGGTGAACTCGCTGGTGGCCTTCAGGCCCTTGGCCAACGCTTGGCGTGCCACCGATGCGCTGCGCGTAAGGTCCTCATAGCTGCTGTTGGTGCAGCTGCCGATCAGGCCCACTTCCAATTTTTCCGGCCAACCGTGCTCCTTCACCGCAGCAGCGAACTTGCTGATGGGCCAAGCCAGGTCCGGCGTATAGGGACCATTGATGTACGGCTCCAGCGTGTTCAGGTCGATCTCGATCACCTGGTCGAAGTATTTCTTCGGGTCGGCGTAGACCTCTGCATCGCCGGTGAGGTGCTCCGCGATCTTGTCCGCCATGGCCACCACCTCTGCACGGCCGGTGCTGTTCAGGTAGCGCCGCATGCTGTCGTCGTAGCCGAAAGTGCTTGTGGTGGCCCCGATCTCCGCGCCCATGTTGCAGATGGTGCCCTTGCCGGTGCAGCTGAGGCTCTCCGCACCCGGACCGAAGTATTCAAGAATGGTGCCGGTGCCGCCTTTCACGGTGAGGATGCCGGCCACCACCAGGATCACGTCCTTGGCGCTGGCCCAGCCGCTGAGCTTTCCGGTGAGATACACACCGATGATCTTGGGCTGCTTCAGCTCCCACGGCAACCCGCTCATCACATCGCAGGCATCGGCGCCGCCCACGCCGATGGCCAGCATGCCCAAGCCGCCGCCGTTGGGCGTGTGGCTGTCGGTGCCGATCATCATGCCCCCGGGGAAGGCGTAGTTCTCCAACATCACCTGGTGGATGATGCCCGCGCCGGGCTTCCAGAAACCGATTCCGTACTTATTGCTGATGCTTTCAAGGAACTGGTACACCTCGTTGCCCTTGTTCAAGGCGTCCTGCAGGTCCTGCTTGGCGCCCACGCGGGCCTGGATCAGGTGGTCGCAGTGTACGGTGCTGGGCACGGCCACCTTTTTGCGCCCGGTGGTGCTGAACTGCAGCAGGGCCATCTGCGCGGTGGCATCCTGCATGGTCACGCGGTCCGGCGCAAAATCCACATATTCCACCGCCCGCTTGTGCTCCTTGGTGGCGGCACCTTCGGTAAGGTGGGCGTAGAGGATCTTTTCGGTGAGGGTGAGCGGACGGCCCAATGCCTTGCGTGCCGCAGCCACTCGTGCAGGATAGCGGTCGTACACCGCCTTGATCATATCGATGTCGAAAACGTGTGCCATGTCCGTAGCGTATCTTGAATTTTTCGTCTGCAAAGGTAACGCCGGAGGTGTGCGGGGTGTTCTCCGCCTGCAACAAGCGTGGTGCGGAAGGCCTACAGCGTGCCCCGCATTTCCCCTCCTTGGGGATCTGCAGGCAGCGGCGGACCCTTGCGCCACCACCTGGCCCTGCGCACATGCAGCATGCCGCTGTACACGAAGGCGCCGATGAGGCTGCCGGTAGCGATGGCCGTGAGGATGAAGAGCAACTGCAGGATGCTGCCGGCGGTGCCCATGCCGGCAGTGGCCATGGCCGTAACGCTGGCCAGGCCGAAGGACCCGGGCGCCAGCAGCCAGAATGCGGGAATGATGGTGACCAGCGCCGGCGGTCCTTTCAAGCGGTATTCGATCACCAAGGAGGTGATCGCCATCACCACGGCGCCGAAGAACGCGGTGGAGGTGCCGTCGAGGAACAATCCGGAGACGAACTGGCCCAGGTAGGCCATCAGCATGGTGAGCATCATCCAGGGAAGCGAGCGGCGGCGGCTGCTGCGGAACATGTGCAGGCCCAGGGCGAACACCACCACGCCGCACCAGGAGAGCCACGGTGCCATACGCTCCGGGGCCGCCGCATCGGCGGGCATGGCCTCCCCGAACGTTTTGAAGCCGCCCAGGATGCCGAAGGCCAGCAGCACCAACTGCACCATGCCGGCCACGAAGCGGCTGGCACCGGACACCATGTTGGCGAAGGCAAGCTCCACCACGGCCATGGTGAGCATGCTGCCGGGCAGGAAGATGATCAACGGCGGGATGAGCAATTGCATGGGCGGCTCCGACACGCCGAAGCGGTACAGCACGGCCACCACCGACGAGAGCAGGAAGGCGGCCACCACGGGCATCACGGCGTTCCAGGCCGGCTGCCTGCGCACGGCCATCAGCAGCAACGCGCACAACAGGCCCAGCAGCGCCACTATGCCCAGGCCGTTCCAGGTGGGGCGCAGGATAAGGGCCACGCCCACGGTGGCCAGCAGGTAGCCGCCCACAAAGCCCGCATCGCCGTACCAATGCTTCATGCGCCACACCGCATCCAGCTTGCGCAGGCCGTCCTGCGGCGTTAGCCGGCCGTTGCGCGCTTCACGGGCGATCTCCAGCACGCCCTCCATCTGGTCGAAGCGCAGCTCCCCCACGCGGTAGGGCCCGGGGGTGATCTGCACGCGGTGCTCCTGCCCGTCATCGCTTTGCACCATAAGCACGGTGGGCATGGCGAACACCAGGATGTCCGCCCGCCCGTAGCGCTTGGCGATCAGGCCCAGGTCGCGTTCCACCAGGGCCACGGCGTTGCCTGCGGCCAGTTCGGCCTGGCCCAAGCGGGCCAGAAAACGCATGAGGGCGCGCTGGTCGGTGGCACTATCCGGCATGGCGGCGAAGCTACGGGAGGGAGGATCAGAAGATCAGATGATCAGAAGATCAGATGATCAGAAGATCAGAAGATCAGAAGATCAGATGATCGCAGGGTCCCGTAGCGCGGGTAAACGCACGCCCTGCTTGCGGAGGCCTTGCAGAAGCGGTAGATCAAGCATCCCCTGCTTTTCCACCTCTTCACTTCTTCACTTCTTCACCTCCTCACCTCTTCACTTCTTCACCTCCCCACCTCTTCACTTCTTCCCCTCTTCACCTCCTCACCTCTTCACTTCTTCACATCCTCACCTCTTCACCTCCTCACCTCTTCACCTCTTCCCTTCCTCCAAAAAGAAAGGGGCCCGAAGGCCCCGATCCATTTTCCGGTGTTCAGGGGGGATCACTCCTCCACCACCTCGAAGGGGATGGTCTTCACCACGTCGCGGTGGAAGGTCACATCAGCCTGGTAGGTGCCGATGGTCTTGATGGCCTCACCCTTGATCTTGATGTGCTTGCGGTCCACTTCCACGCCCACGGCCTTGAAGGCATCGCTGAGCATGATGGTGTTCACGCTGCCGAAGATGCGGCCCTTCTCGCCCACCTTGGCGGCGATCTTCACGGTTTGTGCGGCGAGCTTGGCGGCGTTCTTTTCGGCCTCCTCGCGCAGCTTGGCCTCCTTGTGGGCGCGCTGCTTGAGGGTTTCGGCCAGTTGCTTGCGCTCGCTGGGCGTGGCGGCCACGGCCATTTTGCGGGGGAGCAGGAAATTGCGGGCGTAGCCGTCCTTCACCTTCACCAGGTCGTTGGCGAAACCCAGGTGCTCCACGTCTTGCTTTAGGATCACTTCCATGGTGCTGCGTCTTATTTGAGCATGTCGGCCACGTACGGCATCAGCGCCAGGTGGCGGCTGCGCTTGACGGCCTGCGCCACGCGCTTCTGGTACTTCTGGCTGGTGCCGGTAAGGCGGCGGGGCAGGATCTTGCCCTGCTCGTTCACCAAGCGCAGCAGGAAGTCCGCATCCTTGTAATCGATGTAGTGGATCCCGTACTTCTTGAAGCGGCAGAACTTGTCCTTCTTCGTTTCAATGGCGATCGGGGTGAGGTAGCGGATCTCGTTGTTGGAGCCTCCGCCCTGCTTGGGGGCCGTTTGCGCGCCGTCGGCCGCAGCGGTTGTCTTCGTTTCTTCGCTCATCTGGCTTGCGATCAGGCGTTGACTTTCTTTGAACGTGGTGCGCGGCCGCCCTCACCCGCTTCCTTGCCCCCCCGTCCGGAGCGGCTTTCGGCAAATGCGATGTGGTGCTTGTCCATGGCCACCGTAAGGAAACGGATCACCCGTTCGTCGCGGCGGTATTCGGTCTCGAGCTTGGCGACCAGCGAGGGATCGCTCTCAAACTCGATCAGGTGGTAGAAGCCCGAGGACTTCTTCTGGATGGGATACGCCAGCTTGCGCATCCCCCAGTTCTCTTCGTGGCGGATCTTTCCACGGCCTTCCTTCAGGAGGTCTTTGAACTTGCCGACCGCCTCCTTTGCCTGATCCTCAGACAAAACGGGAGTTAGAATGAAGACGGTCTCGTACCTGTTGCTCATGAGCCTTTCGGTAAATTGGGGTGCAAATGTAGGAAATACCTGCTTTCCCGATACCGCCCTTGAAAAACAGGTGCTTTGCTTGCAGGGGCCGCACTTGGATGCCATGCGGGGCGGGGAGGTTCGGTGAGAGGATGAGCCTTCGACTACGCTCAGGCTTAGGAAGAGAGGAAGAGAGGAAGAGAGGGCCTTCGGCTACGCTCAGGCTGAGGAAGAGAGGAAGAGAGGAAGCCTTCGGCTACGCTCAGGCTGGGGAAGAGCCTTCGGCTACGCTCAGGCTATAGGATGAGCTCGGTGGGCCGCCGCCCGTTACCTTCGCGGCCATGGAACGCTACGTCGTCAGCGCACGCAAATACCGTCCGGACACATTCTCCACCGTGGTGGGCCAGGAGCATGTTACCGGCACGCTGATGAACGCCATCCGCACCGGGCATGTGGCGCAGGCCTTCCTCTTCACCGGCCCGCGCGGCGTGGGCAAAACCACCTGCGCCCGCATCCTGGCGCGCACCATCAACTGCGAAAACCTCAATCCCGACCTCACCACCTGCGGCGTATGCCCCTCGTGCAAGACCTTCGAGGAGGGCCATTCACTGAACATCTTCGAGCTGGACGCCGCCAGCAACAACAGCGTGGAGGACATCCGCAACCTGATCCAACAGGTGCAGATCGCCCCGCAGGTGGGCACCAAGAAGGTGTACATCATTGATGAGGTACACATGCTCAGCTCGGCGGCCTTCAACGCCTTCCTGAAGACCCTGGAGGAACCTCCCTCCTACGCCATCTTCATTTTGGCCACCACCGAGAAGCACAAGATCCTGCCCACCATCCTCAGCCGGTGCCAGGTGTTCGACTTCCGGCGGATCACCGTGGCCGACATCGCCGGGCATCTGGCTGAAATCGCCCGCAAGGAAGGCATACAGGCCGAACCCCAGGCGTTGCACGTGATCGCCCAGAAAGCCGACGGCGGCCTGCGCGACGCCCTCAGCATCTTCGACCAGCTTGTGAGCTATGGCGGGGACCGCCTCACCTACGCCGACGTGCTGAAGAACCTGAACGTGCTGGACCAGGAACACTACTTCGCCGTTACGGACCACCTGCTGCGCGGCGATGCCCCCGGTGCGCTGGTGGTGTTCAACGAGATCCTCTTCCAAGGCTTCGACGCCCACCTATTCGTGGCCGGCCTGGCCCGCCACTTCCGCGACCTGCTGGTAAGCCAAGACCCCCGCACCATTCCCCTGCTGGAGGTGAGCGACGAATGGGGCGCCCGCTACGCCGCACAGGCCAAGGCCGTGCCGCGCCACCTGCTGGTGCGCGGCCTGGACCGCCTTGGCGTGGTGGATGCCCAATACAAGGGCAGCCGGGAACCCCGCCTGCTGGTGGAGCTTGCCCTGATCCACCTGGCCCAAAGCCCCGGGGCGCCCGTGCAAGCGCCTGCACCGGCCCCGGCACTGGAAAAAAAAAGCCCTGACGTAACGGTTGCCGCGGAGCCAGCGCCGGCCAAGGCCCCGGCAGCCACCCCGCAGGCATCACCCGGCACCGCTGCCGCGCCCACCCTCCGCCCGGCGCGCCGCGTGGCGGGATCGGTCTCCATCCGGGAGCACCTGGCACCTCCCCCGGAACCCAAGGCCGCTCCCCTGGCCGACCAGCCCGGCGAGCAACCGGCAAGCGCCGCCGCAGGGCCTGCAACCGCCCTGAACCAAGCACTGCTGCTGAAGGCCTGGGCCGACCACGCCCAACTGCTCAAACAACAGGGCAAGAGCAGCATGCACGCCACCTTGACGGCCAACAAGCCCGAGATCACCGGAGCGCACGAAGTATCCTTCACCATTGTGAACACCGTGCAGGAAAACTACATGCGCGACGAAAAGGCCGCCCTGCTGGGCCACCTGCGCAGCCAGCTGGGCGACCCCGCCTTGAACCTGATCATTGTGAAGCAGGAATCGGCCACGCCAAAGCGCCGCTACACCCCAAAGGACCGCTTCCAGATCATGGCCGAAAAGAACCCCGCCCTCTTCAAGCTGCGCGAAGACCTGGACCTGGACCTGGGGCAGTAAACAGGCAGCCCGGAAAACCCTTGTTCCGGCCCGGAGGATACCTTCGCGGCCCGAAAACAAGACAATCCCAGCAAGCATGCAGAAGATCAAGGTGGCCAACCCCGTGGTGGAGATCGACGGCGATGAGATGACCCGCATCATCTGGCAGTGGATCAAGGAACAGCTGATCCTGCCTTACATGGACGTGCCGCTGGACTACTACGACCTGGGCATCCAGCACCGCGATGCCACGCAGGACCGCGTGACCGTGGACGCCGCCCACGCCATCCGCAAGCACAATGTGGGCATCAAGTGCGCCACCATCACCCCGGACGAGGCCCGCGTGAAGGAGTTCGGCCTGCAGCAGATGTGGAAGAGCCCCAACGGCACCATCCGCAACATCCTCGGCGGCACCGTGTTCCGCGAGCCCATCGTCATCAACAACATCCCGCGCTTAGTACCGGGCTGGACGCAGCCCATCGTCATCGGCCGCCACGCCTTTGGCGACCAGTACCGCGCCACCGATGCCGTGATCAAGGGCAAAGGCCGATTCACCATGACCTTCACGCCCGAGGACGGCGGCGAGGCCACCACCTGGGACGTGTACGACTTCAAGGGCGACGGCGTGGCCCTGAGCATGTACAACACCGATGAAAGCATCGAAGGCTTCGCCCACAGCTGCTTCAACCTTGCCCTGGAAAAGAAATGGCCGCTGTACTTCAGCAGCAAGAACACCATCCTGAAGAAATACGACGGCCGCTTCAAGGACATCTTCCAGTCCATCTTCGAAAAGCACTACAAGGCGGATTTTGAAAAAGCAGGCATCACCTACGAGCACCGGCTGATCGACGACATGGTGGCCAGCGCCCTGAAGTGGAACGGCGGCTTCATCTGGGCCTGCAAGAACTACGACGGCGACGTGCAGAGCGACATCGTGGCGCAGGGCTTCGGCTCGCTGGGCCTGATGACCAGCGTGCTGCTGACGCCCGACGGCAAGACCATGGAGGCCGAGGCCGCCCACGGCACCGTGACGCGCCACTTCCGCATGCACCAGCAGGGCAAGCCAACCAGCACCAACCCCATCGCCAGCATCTTTGCCTGGACGCGCGGCTTAGCCTTCCGCGGCAAGCTGGACGGCAACCAGGCCCTGGTGGACTTTGCGCACAAGCTGGAGGCCGTGTGCATCAGCACCGTGGAAGCCGGCAAAATGACCAAGGACCTGGCCGTGTGCATCCACGGCAACCAGGTTTCGCCGGACCAATACCTCACCAGCGAAGCCTTCATGGCCGCGCTGCGCGAAGGGCTGGAAAAGCGCCTGAAGTAGGCGGCGCCATGCGCAGCTGGGCCGCCCCCTGCCGGGGCGGCCCAGCTGTTTTCCCGCACCTTCCGCTTGCCCGCCGCCCAATGCGGGTGCATCTTCGCCCAACGCATGCCCGCCATTCCCCAGTCCCGTTTTGCGCATTGGACCTTCCTGGCAGCGGTGGCCGTATACCTCTGCACGGCCTGGTGCAGCACGGGTTTCCACGCTGCGGATGAGCAATACCAGGTGATCGCCTTCGCCGAGGCCAGGGCCGCACATGCACCCCGCGACCCGCTGCCCTGGGAGTATGGTGCGCAGATCCGCTCCGCCTTTCTTCCCGTCGCGGGCATGGCCGTGTTCGCCGCCGCCAGGGCCTTAGGCATGCACGACCCCTTCCTGCTGGCCTTTCTGCTGCGCGCCCTCACCGCGCTGCTGGCCTTGTGGGCGCTGCGCAGGTTCACCCGGGGCATGCTGCCGTTGCTGCCGCAAAGCCTTGGGCCACCCTTTCTCCTGCTCTCCTACTTCCTCTGGTTCCTGCCCTTCCTGCTGGTGCGGTTCACCGGCGAAACCTGGTCGGGCCTGCTCATCCTTGCCGCACTGGCCCCGATGCCCGCCCCGCAGCATGCCAGCCGCCCCTTTCTGCAAAGCGGCCTACTGCTGGGGCTTGCCTTCCTTTGCCGCCCGCCTACCGCAGCCATCGCGCTGGGCCTGGTGGGCTGGCTGGTTGCGGTGAAGCAGGAGGCCCGCTCCCGCACCGCCCTTCTCCTTGCCGCCATGGTTGCCACAGTGCTGGCAGGCATGGCCCTCGATGCCTGGTTCTACCGCCAACCCGTGGCCACCGCCTGGAACTATTTGCGCATGGGAGTGGCCGGAAACGCCGACCATCCGTTCACGGAGTTCCCCTGGTGGTACTACTACGCCTGGGTGGTGAAATATGCCATCCCCGTGTTCGGCATCCCGATCCTCGCGGCGTTCGGGCTGCTCTGCGCCTTCCGGCCACGGCACTTCCTGGTGTGGGCCATTGTGCCTTTCCTGGTGATGCACATGCTGCTGCCGCACAAGGACCTGCGTTTTCTGTATCCCCTGGCCCCGCTGATGCCGCTGTTGCTGATCGCCGCATTGCCCGCGGCCGCGTTGCACATGCCGCGCCTCTTCGGGCTGCTTGCCCGCCCCGCCCTGCGCAACACCCTGCTTGCATGTGCGGCCGCCGTAAACCTCCTGGCCCTTTCCGTGGTGGTCTCCTCCCCCGCCGGCAGCGGGCGTACTCGCCTGGCGCAACACATCCGCCAGCACTACCCCGAACAGCCCGTGCGGATCAACTACCTCTCCGATGAGCCTTCCGTGTGGGCCATCCGCATACCGCGCTTCTACCTGCCGCCCAACGCCACCGACAGCCTGGTGGGCGATGCCTGCGGCCCGCTGCAATCCGTCCATGGCGGCGCAGAATTGCTGGTCGCCGACAAACAGCCCGGCCCTTGCCCTATGGCCGCACGGCAGTGGGTACCGGTGGAACGTGCCCTGCCCCGGTGGAAGGAGATCGCCTTGCGGGCCTACGACCTGGAGGACGTGCGCCCCGTGTGGCGGCTGTACCAAAGCAACCCCGCACCAACTCCGGGCTTACCTTCGGCACCATGATCCGCACCGGGCTGTCCATCCTCTTCACCCTTGCCCTGTTGGCGGCTTCCGCCCAGGATACCACGGACTATGTGCAGCCGGGCAAACCCAAGCCGAAGCAGAAGGAGGCCGCCATCCCCTTCAAGGACCGCGTATGGTTCGGCGGCGGCATCGGCCTGAGCTTCGGCACGGTGACCGCCATTCAGTTGGACCCGCTGGCCGGCTACTACCTGGACCACAACCACAAGCTGTCCGCCGGCCTGGGCCCCAGCTACACCTACCTGCGGGACAACCGCTTCATGCCCGCCTACACCCAAAGCATGTACGGCTACCGGCTCTTCAGCCGCTGGCGCGTGATTGAGCAGGCCTTCCTGCACGCGGAGTTCCTGCACATGAACCTGGAGCCCTACTACAACTACGGCCCCGAGCGGCAGCGCATTTGGGTGCCGCACCTGCTGGTGGGCGCCGGTTATGTGCAGCCCATTTCCGGGCGTGCCTCATTTTACCTGCAAGTGCTCTTTGAGGTGCTGCAGGACCCCAACAGCTACTACGCCGGGCAAGGCCCCATCTTCAGCGGTGGCGTGGGCGTCGGGTTCTGAACGGGCCAGGTGCCACACCCCATGCCGGCCTTAAAAGGCCAGGTCTTGGCCGGTTTTCAGCTACTTATCAAACTTGTAAGCGATGTACCGGTCAACGACACCGAACGCCGCAATGCAAGCGACCGGAAGGCGCGACGACGTGTAGTGGACCTGCCCCTTGGCATGCTTTCCATGCGCTGCGCCAGGCCCGCTTGTGCCACCGGCATGGAGGTGCCCATCGGCACACTTGGGGGATGTACCCGTGGAAGGGAAATTCCACAGGAACGGGTGGAGCTCGTCCACCGTAGCCTCGGCGAAGCAAGGCTGCGGCGGCGCAGTGGAATGAATGGGAGAAGCCCGCCGAGGCAAGGCTTCCAGCCGGTGCTGGGAGCCTTGCGAAGGCGGGGCGAAGGTGGAGCCGGAGGGATTCGAACCCTCGTCCAAACGACCGTGCCACGAGCTTTCTACATGCTTATCCGTTCCTTGGTTTTCGACCGCAGCCCGGGGAAGGGCACCCTAGCGACGGCTTAGGTCCTGTTTTCTCACCAACGCTTCGGACCACCGCGTTGGCCAGCCTCCCATGGTTGATACCCCTGGGCCGGGAAGGAGGGTTGCGGGCCTCCCCGAGGAGTACTTGCCCCCGTTACTGTTCTTCACGGGAGAAGCTTCATAGCCTTGGGCTATTAGGCAGCAAGTGCGTAATCAGTGTTGCCGGTTAAGGCTTGGAGAAGGGATTATAGAGCCGTTCCCCGATGCTCTGCATGCTTACACGTTCCACGAAGCCGCTGTCGAAACCAGGTCGGCCCCATTGTTTTTCAAAGAACACTGCAAAGATAGGGAGGGGAAAGAGGAAAAGGGGAAAGAATACAGGGCCATCGGGTCTGAACCGCCCATTGAGCCTGCAATCTCGATCAGTTGTTCGTTGTCAGTTGTTAGGGTAAACCCGGCAAACGTTGCGCTGTGGCCAATTCGTTGAGTTTGAACCTACGCCCGCGTTTAGGTTTGCCCCCTCTGAACTGCGGAGTACTTTGAGAACTCGTTGGGCGGCCCTGACAACGAACAACTTTCAGCTCACAACCAGTCGAATCTTCAAATTCAGCCGCCAGTTGCGGACTCCAGGCCCGCGAATACCGCAGCACCACTGATGTCCTTCAGGACCGCTTTGGCGGCAAGTTCTACTTTCGCGCACCCCAAAACACGCCATGTTCAAGAAGATCGGCATCATCCGCGAAGGCAAGGTCCCTGCGGACCGCCGCGTTCCCCTCACCCCGGAGCAATGCCGGGAGGCCATGCTGAAAGGCCTCGACATCGCCGTGCAGCGCAGCCCCGTGCGGGCCTACACCGACGACGAATACACTGCGCTGGACGTGCGCCTGACGCAGGACCTCACCGACCGCGACCTGATCATCGGCGTGAAGGAAGTACCGCTGGAAATGCTGATGGCCGAAAAGGCCTACCTCTTCTTTTCGCACACCATCAAGAAGCAGCCGCACAACGCCAAGCTGCTGCACATGGTGCTGGAGCGGCGCATCACCCTCATCGACCATGAGCTGCTCACCGATGCCAAGGGCAACCGCGTGCTTGCCTTCGGCCGGTGGGCCGGGGTGGTGGGCGCATACAACGCCTTCCGCGCCTGGGAGGTGCGCGATGGCGGCAGGCCCGCGCTGAAGCCCGCGCACGAGTGCCACGACCGGACCGAAATGGACATGCACCTGTCCAACTTCCCCATCCCCAAGGACCTGCGCATTGTACTCACCGGCACCGGGCGCGTGGGCAACGGGGCCATGGAAACGCTGGACCGCGCGGGCGTGGTGCGGGTTTCCCCCGCCGACTTCCTGGCCAAGCCCCACCAGCAGGCCGTATACACCGTGCTGGGCAGTGAAGACCTGTATGTGCGCGACGACGGCAAGGCCTTTGACCGCGCTGCCTTCCACACCGACCCGCGCGGGCACCACGCCAACTTCCTGCCCTACGCACGGCACGCCCACATCTACATCGCCTGCCACTTCTGGGATGCGCGCGGCCCCAAGATCCTCACCGCAGGGGACCTGCGCGACCCCGCACTGGCCCTGCGCGCCGTGGCCGACATCAGCTGCGACATCGGCGGGCCCATCGACAGCACCTTGCGCGCCACCACCATCGCTGAACCCTTCCTGGGCTACGACCCCGCCAGCGGCAAGGAATGCCCGCCAGGTTCCAAGGGCAGCATCACCGTGATGTCCGTGGACAACCTGCCCTGCGAGCTGCCGCGCGATTCCTCAAAATCATTCGGGCGCGACCTGATGGCCAACGTGGTCCCCAACCTTGCCGGGGCCGACCCTGAAGGCATGATCGCGCGCGCAACGATCGCCAAAGGCGGGAAGCTCACGGAGAAATACGCCTACTTGGCCGACTATGCCGCCGGGGCCGCACATGGGCCGGGCATTTCCTGAACATTCCACCACGGGCGGCACCGCCCCCTTTCAGGCTACCGCGGGTGGCACGTCCTCCTTGTTGCACACGCTCACCTCCAACGTGAAATACGAGGTGAACGGGTCAAGGCTTGCACATGATGCCGACAATGCCGAACCCTTCCGGGCCAAGGTGAACAAGCCCAGGCCCGCACCGCCGTTGGCCGTGCGCGCATTCATGGCGAGCACGCGCATGTAATGCCCCTTGACATCCTCGGGCCCCATCAGGTTCAGGATCTCCACCCGGTTCATCAACACCGCCCCGGTGCTGCACGGCACCGCATTGCCCGTGGCCAACCGGTAGCCGTGGCGATCATGCACCAGCAGGGCAAAATCGGCTTCGCCCATCGCGCCCATGGCGTGCCGCTGCAGATTGTCCACGGCCTCCACCACCACCTGGAGCATCCGCTTGCGCATGCCCAGGGATTCCCCATGGGCCAAACTGTGCTCCTCCGCCCCGGCCAGCAAGGCGGTAAGGATATCCGGCCCCACAGGCCCGCAATGCGCCCACACCACGATGGCATCCGGCGCCTGCAGCATGCGCGCCTTGGCCCGGTCCAGCCACAGCTGGCCCATGTGCGAAAGGGGCATGGGAGAATCGGTCATCCGTATTGCGGGGCTGGATCCGGCATGCGTGCCATTGTACCCTTACCTATACGGCAAAGAGCCCCCTCAGGTTTTACCCCCGGGGCACCATGCCCTCCATTGCTTCCATTTCCGCGTTCCTTCCTTCCTTTACGCCTCCGGCAGACCAACGGCAATGATGCACCCCTTGAAACCGATCGCCCTCCTCGGCATGGCCGCCCTCCTTGGGCATGGCTGCAACATGAACTGCCTGCAAGGCACCGGCACCGTGGCGGAACGGACCGTGCAGGTGGGTGCCTTCGAGGCCATTGAAGTGGACGGAGCCATGGAAGTGGCCATTGAACGCGGCCCCGAACAGGCCGTCACCGTGATCGCCCAGCCCAACCTGATCCCGCTGCTGGACACGGTGGCCAAGGGCGGCACCTGGCGCATAAACACCTCGCAATGCTGGCATTCCAGCGGCCCCTTCAAGGTACACATCATCACACCGGCCCCGCTCACCTCCATCAAGGTGGGCGGCAGCGGCGACGTAGCCTGCGCCGACGTGTTCAGCAGCGAAGGCGTAAAGCTCTCCGTGGCCGGAAGCGGCTCGATCATCATCGACGGCATCAACACCAAAGTGCTCGACGGCGCCATTTCGGGCAGCGGCTCCATCACCCTGCGCAGCGGCACTTGCGCCAAGCTCGGCGCACGCATTTCCGGAAGCGGCGAACTGCATGCGCGCGAGCTTGCCGCCAATGAGGCCGATGTAAAGATCAGCGGCAGCGGCGACGCCTCCATCACCGCCATCAGCAAGCTCGCCGCCAAGGTCTCCGGCAGCGGCCAGGTGCGCTACGCGGGCAAGCCCGACGTGGATTCAAAGGTCAGCGGAAGCGGATCGGTAACCCCGTTGCAATGAAGGCCCTGCAATACCTGGCGGCAGCTGCGTTGCTGGCCGCCTGCTCAGCGCCCGGCGGCGCCCCGCCTACTGATTCCGCCCCATCCCCCGTGCAAGGCGGCAAGCAGTACACCCTGCTGGACCTGCCCAACCTGGACGACAACGTACACAACGACACCCTGCTCGTGTACACCACCCACGACGCGGGCAACGGCCTGTTCGTGATGGCCGCCCGCAACGTGGACGAAACGCGCGACGGCCTGCGGCTGTATCTCTATCGCCCCAAGGCCGACAGCAGCGCCGAGGTCCTCGCCTGCTCCAAACCCGCCTTCGACAGCTCCGTGATGCTCCCCACCTTCTTCAGCACCGGCGACACTGCGGACGGCCTGGTGATCCTGGCCAACTACGGCGAGCGCGAAAGCTGGGGCCAGAACGCCTTCTGGCTGAAGGACGGCCGGTTTAAGGACCTTGGCTGGCTGGACGTTACGCGCCGTGAATGGAAGGATCGCGAGGACAGCCTGCAACAGTGGCGCGTCGGGATCGCGCCCTACACACAGGTGAACGGCCATGATGGCCAGTTCACGTTCACCTTCAACACCGACAGCGTACAGCTCTATGATGACCTTGAAGGCCACACGGAAGTGATGCTGCCGGCAGCCCGGATCAGCTACCGCTACAACGGCAAGGACCTGGTTTTGGTGGTGGACGGCCAGGAACGCCATCCGCGGCAGCCGCTGTGAACCGCAAATACCGCCCGCCATCACCGGATGCGCCCGGGCCCGGCGACCCCGCACCGGCATGGAACCCGCGCAGTTCTGCACATTATCTTCGGGCGGTGCAGCATGATGACCCGTGAACGCATTCCCCGCCGGATCCACCGGGCCTGCATCGCACCTTCCTGCGCTGAAACGAACAAGCTGCGGCGCATGGGGGTTGCATCAGCAGCACCCACCACATGCGAACAACCATCGGTGCCGCGCACCACACTTGTAAAACAGGCCTCTTTCATGCTCCGTTGCAGGCCAATGGAGACGGATGCGGCAGCAAACTGAAAAGGACATGACCAAACGAACCATCAACAAAGTGGCCGTGCTCGGAAGCGGCGTCATGGGCAGCCGCATCGCCTGCCACTTCGCCAACGCGGGCTGCGAAGTGCTGCTGCTGGACATTCTCCCAAAGGAGGGCAACGACCGGAACGCCATAGCGGGCGGCCATCTTGCGGAAGCGCTCAAGAGCAACCCCTCGCCCATCTACGAAAAGCACTTCGCCAAGCGCATCACCACCGGCAACTTCGACGATGACCTGCCCAAGATCAAGGACTGCGACTGGGTGATCGAAGTGGTGGTGGAGCGCTTGGACATCAAGCAGCAGGTGCTGGCCAACGTGGAGAAATACCGGAAGCCGGGAACGCTCATCACCACCAACACCAGCGGTATCCCCATCCACGCCATCGCCGATGGCCGCAGCGAGGACTTCCAAACGCACTTCCTCGGCACGCACTTCTTCAACCCGCCGCGCTACCTGCCGCTGCTGGAGCTGATCCCAGGCCCGAAGACCGACCCCGCCGTGGTGGAATTCCTGGAAGAATACGGCCAGCGCGTGCTGGGCAAGAACACCGTGGTGTGCAAGGACACGCCGGCCTTCGTGGCCAACCGCATCGGCGTGTTCGGCATCATGGACATCTTCCACCTGATCACCGACATGAGCCTGAGCGTGGAGGAAGTGGACCGCCTCACCGGCCCGGTGATCGGCCACCCCAAGAGCGCCACCTTCCGCACCGCCGACGTGGTGGGCTTGGACACGTTGGTACACGTGGCCAAGGGCGTGCATGACAACTGCCCGAACGACGAGCGCAAAGCCCTCTTCGCCATCCCGCCGTACCTGCAACAGATGGTGGAGAAGAACATGCTCGGCAGCAAGACCGGCAAGGGCTTCTTCTTCAAGGACCGCAGCACACCGAAAGGCGAGATCCTTTCCCTTGACCTGAAGACGCTGGAGTACAAGCCCCAGGTGAAACCCAAGTTCGCCACACTGGACGCAGCCAAGAAGGTGGACAGCCTGCGCGAGCGCCTCAAGCTGGTGTACAACGGCACCGACAAGGCCGGTGAATTCTACCGCCGTTCGTTCAACTCCCTGCTGGCTTACGTGAGCAACCGCGTGCCCGAGATCAGCGATGATCTCTACAAGATCGACGACGGCATGCGCGCCGGCTTCGGCTGGGAGCTGGGGCCGTTTGAGAGCTGCGATGCGATCGGCGTGGAAGATGCCCTTCGACGGGCTCAGGGCAGCGGCCTCGTAGTGGCACCATGGGTGGAGGAGATGATCGCCGCCGGGCACACCAGCTTTTACAAGACCGAGGACGGCAAGCGGCTGTACTACGACCCGGCCAGCAAGGGCTACAAGGCGGTTCCCCGCGCCGAAGGCCTGATCGTGCTGGCGGACCTGCCGGAAAGCAGCGTGGTGTGGAAGAACAAGGCCGTGACCGTGCATGACCTGGGCGATGGCATCCTGCAGGTGGGCTGGACCACCAAGATGAACACCTTCGGCGCCGAGGTGATACAAGGATTGAACAAAGCCGTGGACATCGCCGAGGAAAGCTACAAGGGCCTGGTGGTGTACAACGATGGACCGCTTTTCAGCGCCGGCGCCGACGTGGGCATGATCTTCATGATGGCCGTGGAGCAGGAATACGAGGACCTGGACATGGCCGTGCGCACCTTCCAGCGCACCACCATGCGCATGCGCCACAGCAGCATACCCGTGGTGGCGGCACCGCACCAACTGTGCTTGGGGGGCGGCACCGAGCTGTGCATGCACGCCGACAAGGTGGTGGCGCACGCCGAGACCTACATGGGCTTAGTGGAGTTCGGCGTGGGCGTGATCCCCGGCGGCGGTGGCACCAAGGAGTTCGCCGCACGCTTGGGTGACGAGCTGCATGAAGGCGATATCCGCAGCAACCGCCTGCGCCACCGCCTGCTCACCATCGCCCAGGCCAAGGTGAGCACCAGCGGCCAGGAAGCCTTCGACCTTGGCTACCTGCGGCCGGGCCAGGACGAGGTGATCGTGAGCCGCGCCCACCAACTGGCCTATGCCAAGCAATGCGCGCTGGCCCTGTGGAACAAGGGCTACACCAAGCCGCCCATGCGCAAGGACGTAAAGGTGCTGGGGCAGGACGCACTCGGCGTGGTGTACTCCGGCGCCAGCAACATGCACAGCGGCAACTACATCAGCGAACACGACCAGCTGATCTCCGAAAAGCTCGGCTATGTGCTTTGCGGCGGCGACCTGAGCGAGATCAGCGAGGTGAGCGAACAATACCTGCTGGACCTGGAGCGGAAGACGTTCTTGGAATTGTGCATGCAGCGGAAGACGCTGGAGCGGTTGCAGAGCATCATTACGAGCGGGAAGGTGTTGCGGAATTGAGTGCTTGTCCGATGTCTGATGCAAGACTGTCCTATGCGAATGCCTATCACGTGATGGGATCCACTTGCCACGAGCTGACGGATGCAATGAAGCATAGTGTTGCCCGCCCTGAGCGGAGCCGAAGGGTGGGCGTGCCCCGGCCTGATTCCTTCACTCCGCAGGCCTACGCTCGGAAGCAGGCGGGGTCCGGCTTTCCGCTGCAAGTCCTCGCCGCCCTCGTTCCTCAGGCGGCTGTGGGCTTTCCGCTGCAATCCGTCACGCGAAGCACCCGCAATCCAGACACATAAACTAATCCATCCGACCAAACTCAATTGAGATGAAAAGGGGAACACCGATCAGTGGCGCAGTGATCGCCAACCAGAACGGCAGCCAGATGAGCTACAAGAACAAGTGTGAAATGTGCGGCAACATCAATACCAGCACGAATAGCGTGGGTATTCCGATCAAAGGGAACAAGTACACGAACAACTTCCGTTGCATGAAATGCGGGAACCAGCAACGCATAGTGATCATGGGAGAGTAACATGAGCAAGGTCCACTACTTCCCCCGCTATCACCAACGCGAGAACGTCCTCACGAACAACACGTTGCTGTTGTTCAATCTGATTTACAAAGAGGGTCCGGAACTATTTGAAACGGTTCTTAATACTCTTATCGAAGGAAATGCGGAATTATCTGTCGGCATTCAAGTCGAACAACAGGGTCGCATAAAGCACGGTACGGTTCCGGACGCGAACATTAGCCAACAGAGTTTCCGGCTGGTGATCGAGACCAAGAGAGGCACTGACTTTCACAGCGATCAACTCAAAGGGCACCTGCAAGCATTCGGCGACGAGGCGGTGAAGGTCTTGTTACTTCTAAGCAATGAACGTGTGTCGGATGCGACCTTGGGCATTCTTGTGCCCGCCGACTCAAATCCCAGAGGTGTCCGGATCGTATCCCGCTCTTTTGAGGATGTCATAGGAGCAATCCTTGCAAGCACCTCAGACCGAGACATAGAGTTGCGAGATCTCGTAGATGACTATCGCCAGTTCTGTGACTCAATGGACGTACTTCCCTGGTCGAAGTACTGGCTAAGAGCAAACACGGCTGGCTTGAGCCGTAAAGAGAATCTCAAGTACGGAGTCTATTACGAGTCGCTGGACAAAGGCATCTTCGACCATCATTATTTCGGCCTGTACGGTGACAAGGAAGTCTTCGCCATTGGGAAGATGGTGAACTCTGTTAAGGCCGAACTAGAAGACGGAAAGCTCGTGAATGTTGAGTCGGACAAAAACATTGAAGTGACACAAGATCAACTTGACCGGATCAAGGCGATCATAGGCGCAGCGAAGGTTGGGGCCGGTGGCTACGACGTTTCCAAGGGCTGTCGGTTCTTTATCGTGGAGAAGTTCTACGAGACCCACTTCAAGAAATCCACGCCTTTTCCCATCCGCAAATGGCGCGACTTTGACCTACGGGATTACTTGGGCAAGAAACTGAACGAGTTGCCTCCAGTAGATGAAATTGCAACGAAGCTCAACGGCATGACTTGGGAGAAAACCCTCTAAACACAACGTGATAAACTCACTACCGCCTGATGCACTGGCCTTGCTGAGAGAGGCTCTCACAAGCCACGACTTCATGTTCGACCACAACCACAACCTGGCAAGCTTGGGAGAGAAGACCATTGAATGTGCAGAGTAT
Source organism: Bacteroidota bacterium (assembly GCA_018266475.1). Lineage (GTDB taxonomy): Bacteria > Bacteroidota > Bacteroidia > Flavobacteriales_F > PHOS-HE28 > PHOS-HE28. The sequence continues at coordinate 6,854 of JAFEAI010000052.1, read as the reverse complement.
CGCTTTGAACTGATTGATGGCCGGGACAGGCTCATCAACTTCGCGGATCCTGCGTTCTCGGGCTTCTCGAAAGTGGAGCGTGAAGCTGAAGAAGCGGAAGAAGCACCTGAACTGTTCTTTGAGAACGAAGAGCCAGACCCAAGCAAGTGAACACACTGCCAAAATTCTATCAGTAGCTTGTACACATTCTCTTGACAGAATACTCATCACCACGACTCCCCTACTATTCTTTGCAACCAATGCCCTTGATCAACGCCGACAAGCCCCATATCTGGAAGGAAGACGTCGAACGTTCGATCGACTTCTACAACGATTGGTTCATCCGTTTTGCGCCGGAGACATTTCGGGCACAACGCGCGAAAACGTCGGAGCAAGTAGTGGCCGCGCTTGAGGTCACCCACCATCTGCGCAAGCTGACACCGGAACTGCTGACCCAGCATCCATCGATTCTCCCGGTCCTACGGATGGCGACAGCACCACCAATAGCGAGAGATCGGCTTGTTGGCTTGGCGCACGCGAGCAAATCGTTGGTACAGGCCATGGAAGGAACTGACGGTGTGGCCGGAAGGATCCCGCCACGTATGTCCAAAGTGAAACTGGCCGATGAACTCGGTCGTGTGTGCGACCTGCTCACGGAACTCGCGGACCAGGACCTGTTCACTTGGCTGGCTGATGGCACCGAACCTTCCCAGGAGTCCATTGAACGGGCCGCTGTGGTCGTGGCGGACCGGTTGTGCGGAGCCGCCTCCGACCCGATCATCCGGAACGCCCAGGAACGCAGACAGCTGGATACCTTGAAGAAGTGGCTCATCAAACGGAAGTATCGGTTCGTACCGGTGGAAAAGGTTGATGGCTTCAATGCGATGGAGCCAGGAACATTCACCTTCCGGTTGAACATTCCGGTCGGCGACGGCAAGGTCTCCTACAACATTCCTGTGGATTGCGCCATACAGCCAAAGCACGGCAGTGCAGGTGATATGCCCCTCTTGATCGAGGCCAAATCAGCCGGTGATTTCACCAATACGAACAAACGTAGAAAGGAAGAAGCCCAGAAGTTCCACCAGCTCCGTGGACGCTATGGCACGAACGTATCGTTCATGCTTCTCCTGTGCGGTTACTTCGGGCCCGACTACCTCGGTTACGAAGCCTCTGAAGGCATCGACTGGATCTGGGAGCATCGTATCGCCGACTTGGAATACGCTCTTGCCGACCCTAACGCAGGGTCAGTACCGGTGGTTTCTGAACCGGCCGGAACGTATGCCTCCAACGCGGTGGAGAAGCTGCGCATGCGTCAGCAGAAAGAGATTGACGACAGCCGGTCCGCCTTGGCACGGAATCAAATGGGGCAGTTCGCAACCCCGTTGCCTTTAGCGATCGAAGTCGTCGAGCGGGCCGTGGCTCAACTCGCCAAGGACAGTCCCGTGCGCATGCTGGAACCTTCTTGCGGTACCGGCGCGTTCTTTTCGGCACTCCGTTCGGTGGCCCCAGCCGACAAACAGTTCGATTGCACGGGCGTTGAGATCGATGAACTCTTTGCGAACGCAGCGAAGGAGCTATGGGCCGGTTCGGGGATCAAGATCGAGCAAGCGGACTTCATCCACTGGTCGGCCCGTGCAGAGAACAAGGGGCAATTCGACCTGTTATGCGCAAACCCACCCTATGTGCGCCACCATCACATGAGCAGTGAGGCAAAGCGGACCTTGCAAGGCAGGGCCGCTACCGAATTGCAATTGCCATCCAGTGGTCTGACCGGTCTGTATGTCTACTTCATCCTGCTCTCTCATTCCCTGCTCGCGGACGGCGCCGTAGCTTCGTGGCTTATCCCATCTGAGTTCCTAGTCGTGAACTACGGACGGGTACTTCGGGACTACCTGACCAAGAAAGTCCAACTCATCGAGGTCTTTCAGTTCGATCCGGAAGGGACGCAGTTCGGTGACGCGCTGGTCTCCTCGTGCATCGTCACATACCGCAAAGCCGTTCCGCGTACAGATCAGCAAGCCCTGCTCCGATTCGGAACGAGCATGGGCCAAGCATCAAGCGAGCGCACAACAACAATAGGTGAACTGGCTTCATCACCCCGCTGGCATATGCTGGACAGCGAGGGGGCGCAACCTATGGACGAAGCACAGATCAGCGTTGGCGATCTCTTCAAGGTGCGCCGTGGGATCGCAACTGGAGCCAATGATTTCTTCATCCTCACAGACAAACAGGTGCGCGAACGCGATTTGCCCAGCGCAATGTTGCGGCCCGTGTTCACAAGCCCTCGTCAACTTGAGAATGAGATTATCGAAGCGAATGGCGGTGGTATTCCGCTTGTGAAAGAGCCATTGTTCTTGCTGGACAGCAACCTGTCAATGATAGAGATCGAACAGCGCTACCCAACAGCGCATCGCTACTTGCAAGAGGGTCGAGAAGCGGGTGTGCCGGATGGTTACCTGTGCAAGTCACGTGACATCTGGTACCGACAAGAGAAACGCGAACCCGCACCTTTCCTGCTGTCCTACATGGGCCGCTCCACATCAACGCGCTCTTCGCCCTTCCGGTTCTTCCTGAACCGCACCAGGGCGATTGCTACCAATGGCTTCCTCTGTCTCTATCCAAAGCCTGCACTTGCAAGGCACCTTCAAGAGGATCCCCAACGCGAAGTGGAGTTGCTAGAACTTCTCAACTCGATCAGTGCCGAAACGCTAAAGCGCAATGGCCGGTCCTATGGAGGCGGATTGCAGAAGGTGGAACCCAATGAACTGCTTGGCCTTCCACTCCCCTCTCAACCTGCATGGCTGGTGATGGAAGAACAACTGGCCTTACTATGAGCAGCATAATTTGCGTAAGGGATTGCAGCGAAAAGTCCGGAGCCAAATCCCACGGTCTTGACGACAGGCCGGGGAAATTCCAAACCGGATCAGTGATTGCGAGATCAAATCCCTGCCACCACACTGAAGGAACCGCAAGCAAGCACATCCCACCGGAGCAATGAGCATCATGAAGTACCGCCTGGCCAATCTTGAGGGCTTCACGATCGGCCAACTTGAGCAGGAGATCGCCCAGGGTGGAAAGCTCATTACTTACGCTTGGACTATTTCCCCAATCGCATTCACGGTGAGGAACGTTACCAGTGTCTACTTGGTGCCACCTGGGAAAAAAGGCAATCACTGGCTCATCCCGACAATCATCACCGGGCTGTTCGGCTGGTGGAGCATTCCGAACGGCTTCATCAATGCGCTCCAGTCCATCAAGGTGAACCTATCCGGCGGGCTGGATATAACCGGCGACATTATGGCCAATCTGGATGAGGCTTCCCTTGCGACAAAGACCGTGGAATTCAAGGTCGCCCAAGGCCTCTTTGGCAAAGCCACCGAACGAAACCGCACGTTGATCACCAAGGCCGTGAACCGTACAATGCCCCACTATCGCGAGGTTGATGAAGTCTATCTGGGCCGCTACATCAACACACAGGAAGGAGAGCAACCGTTCCATGTGATCGGCATCAGGTCCGTCGAACCGATCGACCAATTTCGTGGATCATTGTTGATGAACTTGCGGAAGGACTATTACAAGCATGTCCGGTTTGAGATCATCGCTTTGGATTCTTCTGAATTGGCGATCAAGCTTGTGGAACAAGGCGACCGGTTGAAAATACTGAGTTCATGATCCATTACGATTTCATACTCCGCGTGAGGTATAGCAGCGGAAAGCCCACAGGCTCTGCCCTGAGCAAAGTCGAAGGGCCAGGCCGAGGACTTGTAGCGGATAGCCCGCGTAAGACCATGGATGCCGATCGGGGCAACGTCGCATTCAATTCCCTCGAATCCGTTGCGATTGGGAACACTGCCGGGCGCAACAGCCAACTGGTCAACCATGGCTAAGAGGACCTCCATCGGAATTGAGATCGACAAGTTGACGAACTCGATCGAGGATGCCGCCACTGGCAAGTCGGTGGCAACGCATGTGGGCCGTGTGCTGCCGGAAGACAGATTGCTCCGGACCAAGGACTGGCGCTTCGACTGGATGAAGGAACTTGAACAGCAACACCACGAGGTCTATGCCTTGACCGCAGAACCCCATCCCGGCTTGGTGCAAGGACTGATGAGCGTGGAGGACAAAGGCGACCACATTCACATGCACTTACTGGAAAGTGCGCGGTTCAACCAAGGAAAAGGCAAGTTGTTTCTCGGCGTCCCGTCCAACTTGATCGCCCATGCTTGCCGTATTGCATTCATGCGGGGCCATGGCGGGGTGGTATCTTTCGTAGCCAAAACGAAGCTGCGCCAACACTACATCGACACGATAGGCGCTGAGGTGCTGCGGGGCAACCGGCTCTTCATCAACTCCACACACGCAGCCGAACTAGTTAAACGCTATTTCAAAGGGCAATGAAAGCGAAACCCATCCTCGAACCCCGAAATGTTGACCTCACCATCGATGGTGGCGACCTGTCAGCAGCGGACCTGAAGGCATTCCGTGCCATGCTTCATGAGCGAAGAGCGGAGATCGCCCGCGCCCAGGCGAAAGCAGTTGCCCAACCTTGGATGTTGGAGCCTGTTCCAACGCTGCAACAACTAACGGTAGTACAGCACAAGCAAGAAAAGACCCGGCAAGGCAACCGCAGACCATTGCCCGCGGGCATCATCGAAATGGATGAGAGCGGGATCGGCGGGAGTTCAACCGAACAGGAGAATGCGTACACCAGCGCATACCTCTGGAGTGCCCAGCAGATGAGCAAAAGGTACCAGGACATTGAGCACATGCGTAGCATCGCTCACGAACCGGCACCGGGTTGGAGCACGATCAAACAGAAGAACAGACCTAAGAAAAAATGAACGCATACATCATCTCCGGTTTCCGCAGCGCAGTAGGCAAAGCCCCACGCGGCAAATTCCGTTTCACCCGCCCCGAGGACGTGGCGGCACATTTGGTAAAGCACCTGATGGCCAGCGTGCCCAACTTGGACAAGGAGCAGGTGGACGATGTGATCGTGGGCAATGCCACGCCCGAGGCCGAGCAGGGCCTGAACATCGGCCGCATGATCAGCCTGATGGGCTTGGACACCGAGAAGGTGCCGGGCATGACGGTGAACCGCTACTGCAGCAGTGGAAGCGAAAGCATTGCCATTGCCGCCGCGAAGATCCATAGCGGCATCGCCGATTGCATTGTGGCTGGCGGGGTTGAATTCATGAGCCCCATCCCCTTCGGCGGCTGGCGTATTGTGCCCAATGCCAAGGTGGCCAAGGAGCATCCCACCTGGTACTGGAGCATGGGCCTTACCGCCGAGGCCGTGGCGCGCGAATACAAGGTAAGCCGCGAGGACCAGGACGCCTTCGCCCTGCGCAGCCAGGAGCGCGCGCTGGCGGCCATCGCCGCAGGCAAGTTCAAGGACGAGATCGTGCCTTACACCGTGGAGCATGTTACCGTGGGGCCTGACGGCAAGCGCAAGACGGAGAGCTATGTGGTGGACACCGACGAAGGGCCGCGTGCCAGCACCCTGGAGGGCTTGGCAAAGCTGCGGCCGGTGTTTGACCCCAAGGGCACCGTGACCGCCGGCAACAGCAGCCAGACCAGCGACGGCGCCGCCTTCGTGCTGGTGGTGAGCGAACGCATGCTGAAACAACTGAACGTTGAGCCCATTGCACGCTTGGTATCATACCATGTGGCGGCCGTGCCGCCGCGCATCATGGGCATCGGGCCGGCCTACGCAGTGCCCAAGGTGCTGGAGCGCGCCGGGCTGAAGCTGAAGGACATCGGCGTGATCGAACTGAACGAGGCTTTTGCCAGCCAAAGCGTAGCGGTGATCCGTGAGCTGGGGCTGGACCCGGAGCTCGTGAACCCCAACGGCGGCGCCATTGCCATAGGCCACCCGCTTGGCTGCACGGGCACCAAACTGAGCGTGCAGCTCTTCAGCGAAATGCGCCGCCGCAAGGCCAAGTACGGTATTGTGACCATGTGCGTTGGAAACGGGCAGGGGGCAGCGAGCGTGTTTGAGTTGATGAATTGATGGAACAGAAGCGGGATAGCAGTTTGGGCTCGCCCCCGCCTCATTCTTTCGCTCCGCAAGGCTGCGCTCGGAAGGAGGCCGGGTCCGGCGTTGCGCTCTACTCCTCGCACGGAATACCGTGTTGCGGGGTGTCGCTCCGATCCGTCACGCGAAGTGCCGCATCACGAGCTGTTGTAGCCTTCACCGTTTGTCTCGCCTTTGTTGGTTGCTCTCATATCAATGAACTGAAAAGCAGAAGTTGGATAGTCACCGGGGGAGAATACCTGAACGAACCGATTGCGTTCGATGCGCCCCCCGGATTTCAGATCGCGGACATGAATGGAAATGTCCACATCTATCTCGACTTCCATGAAAGCGGAAGCATAGTTCTTCCAGGGGTCCAATCTGACCCCTTGTACGGCCGATGGCGTGCTGAGGGGAACATCGTGACACTTGCGCTGGATTCGGCCAAGTATGAGCACATCCGAAGCTCTACGGTTCTGAGTGTGCGTTTCAACTCGGCCATGGCCGACAGCACTTTCACAACTGAACCGGACACAAGCGGAGTGGATGACCCTATTGCAACGGGCCGATACAATGAGGTCATGAAGGTCTACCGCAATCCATTCACGGTAGACATCGACGATGATAAGCTCGTTATGCGTTCTTCAACGACGACTATTCGGGCAACGATGGACCATACTGTAGATAAGCTCTTCGAGGGTCTCTAAGCATCATCATGAAACCTTCGACCTCAACTGGCTATTCCGGAGATCATTGTGCCACCCATTCCGGACCAAGCAGTGCCAGTCATTTCGGAGGCCATTGTGCCACACTGAGGTGATGTGACCGGCCGGGTTTCCGGAGGTCATTGTGCCACTTT
>JAFEAI010000051.1 GCA_018266475.1 Bacteroidota bacterium | reverse complement strand
CCGCCCACCAGCACGGTGTTGAAGCCGATGCGCCTGCCGTGTACCCGCCGCACCGTGCGGCTGGTGATCAGGAAGCGGAACAGGAAGAGCAGGATGAAATTGAGCGCGAACAGCGCGCCGAAGGAGTAATAGTAGTAGGAGGGGGCCGCGATCACGTCGTCCAGCAGCAGGGCGAAGAAGATGATGATGGAGCCGATGAAGCCCACCAACAGGGTTTGTTCAAGCTCCTTGGTCCGGAAGCGCCGGAAGATGTCCGAATAGCCGCCGGTGGCGGTGAAGAGCAGCACCCAGAACAGGGGCACGGCGGCCAGGCCCAGCCAATAGCGCTGGCCCAGTTCCAGCGGCACGGCATGGTTGTATTTCAGCGGTTCCAGGTACACCTTGCGAAACAGGTAGAACAGGGTCCATGCGGCGGCGGAAGCCACCAGGTCGGCGGCCACGTACAGCATGGTCTGTTTCCTGCGGTGCATGGCTCAGCGGTGTACGATCTTTATGTTGTCCACGTCGATCCGGCCCGCCGTGGCTCCGCCTTCCAGTTCGGCTTTCAGGTAGAAGCGCTTGTCGGTGGCGGCGGATTGGTTCCACGGTTCGGCGATGTCGATGTAGATCTTGTTCCAAGGCATGCTGCCGTCCCCCCGCTTGGTGGGCATTACATAGAGGTAGGCCGTATCGTACTGTACGCCTGCCTTCTTGTAGCGCACGCCGATCAGCAGGCGGGTGTCGCTGCGGTAGTCCATCTCCAAAAAGGCGCCCGTGGTGGTGGTGAAGGGGTCGCCGCTGCTTACCCCGCGGTACATGCTGTGGGCGGGGTCCAGGCTGATGCGCCCGTAGTGCGATCCCTGGCCGAGCAAGGTGCTGTCCGACGGCACCAGTTCCATGGTGGCGGTGCAGTCCAGGGTGTCAAACCGTTGGCCGGTGTTGAAGTCGGCGATCCAGAACACCAGGTTGTCGTAATAGCGGAACTGGGGCGAAACAGGGCGTGTTTGGCCCGGCACCAGGTCCATCTGCTGCTGCCAGGTGGCGTAGAAGGGGTACTGGATGCGGTCGTTGATCACGCCGTTGCGCCGCACCCCGGCGATCAGCTTCACGTTGCTGTTGCCGCTGGCCAGCAACGGTACGGGCCTGCCCGGCTCCCAAACGCCCGCAGGCTGGTCGTTCACGTACACCCACAGGTCGGTGATCCTGGAGGAGATGCCTGCGCCATTGGCATCGACCACCATGGGCGCGTCAAACTCCGCGTAGGAGGGCACCTGACCGTCCTTTTTGCAGGCGGCGAGGACCAGGCAGCAAAAGCCCGCGAGGGGCAGTAGGCGGGTCATGATGTTCCTGTGCGGGTAACGCATGGTACAGGGGGATCAGTATGGAGGGGCTATGCCGTGCGCACCTGCATGGCGGCGAGCACGCGGTGGGCCAGCTCCAGCGCGGCCAGCCCGTCCTGTGCGGGCACTTCGGGCATGCGGCCGCCCTGGATGGCCGCGGCAAAGGAGCGCAGTTCCTCGCGGATGGCGTTGGTGGCGGGGATCTCCGGTTTTTCAAAGGTGATCTCGCGGTGCCCTTTGCCCGGGCCCAGGTCAAGGGTAACGGCGAAGGGGTCCGGTGTTTCCACCGTGCGCATGCGCATGATCTCGGTTTCCTTCTTCAGCATGTCCACGGCGATGTAGGCGTCCTTCTGGAAGAACCGGCTCTTGCGCATCTTCTTCAGGCTGATGCGGCTGGCCGTCAGGTTGGCCACGCAGCCGCCGGCGAAGGTGATGCGGGCATTGGCGATGTCGGGCGTGTCGCTCACCACGGCCACCCCGCTGGCATGCACTTCTTCCACCGGCCGCCCCACCACGTGCAGGATGATGTCCAGGTCGTGGATCATCAGGTCCAGCACCACGCTTACGTCGGTGCCGCGCGGGTTGAATTCCGCCAGCCGGTGGGTCTCTATGAACATCGGCAGGTGCAGTGCCCCGCGCGCGGCCAAAAAGGCCGGGTTGAAGCGCTCCACATGGCCCACCTGCACCTTGCGGCCCGTGGCGCCGGACCGCTCCACCAGTTGCCGGGCCTGGTCCAGGGTTTGGGCGATCGGCTTTTCGATGAACACGTGGCGGCCCGCGTCCAACGCCTGCATGGCGCATTGGTGGTGGGCTATGGTGGGGGTCACCACGTCCACCACGTCGCTGGCCGCGATTAGTTCCGCCATGGATTCCAAAGGGGCTACGCCGAACTCGGCGGCCACCTGCCGTGCCTTTTCGGCGTGTGTGTCGTGGATGCCCACAACCTCATACGCGCTGAGCTCGCGCAGCTGCTGTACGTGGATCCGGCCCAGGTGGCCGGCGCCCAGCACGCCAATTCGCAGGGATTTTTCCATGAAGGCGGGCAAAAGTAGCCTTTGGCAACTTCCACCGGCCATGCGGTTATGGCCGGGCGACTGGCCGACGGCCCACTTGCGGGGTGTTTTCCAAGGCCGGTGTTCATCTCTTTGCGCTGCATTGCGGGCTTGGCCTCCCGGCAGGCGATTAGTTTTGCGGCCCCCATGCAACCCGACGATTTTCGCCACCAAGGCTTGCGGCGCAAGCTGGTGGAGGAGCTTAGGCGGAAGGGCATCAAGGATGAACGGGTGCTGGCCGCCATCGGAAAGGTGCCGCGCCACCGGTTTATAGAGGATAGCGCCTTCGACCGCTTTGCATACGTGGACCAGCCCTTTCCCATCGGGTGCGGCCAAACCATTTCGCAGCCCTATACCGTGGCCGTGCAAAGCGAGCTGCTGCAGGTGGCGCCGGGGGAGAAGGTGCTGGAGATAGGCACCGGGTGCGGCTACCAAACGGCCATTCTTTGCGAGCTGGGCGCCAAGGTGTACAGCATCGAAAGGCACCGTCCCCTCTATTTGGCCACCAAGGCCAGGCTGGCCGCCATGGGCTACCGCGCCATGCTGGTGCATGGCGACGGATACAAGGGCCTGCCCAAGGATGCCCCGTTCGATAAGATGATCGTTACCTGCGGTGCCCCGGAGGTGCCGCAGGCCCTGGCAGGCCAGCTGCGCCCGGGCGGTCTGCTGGTGATCCCCGTGGGCGGGGAGGGCAGGCAGGAAATGTACTCCTTGGAGCGCACCGCCGCAGGCATGAAGGCCACCAAGCACGGTGCCTTCAGCTTTGTCCCCATGCTGGAAAATAAGGCGGGTGGATGAGTGCTACGGGATTTCACGGAGATTGCTACATTTGGCCCCGATTTTGAACCAACAAGGCCAACCGGTTTACCGGCGATGAACCCACACACGAAATCGACGATCAACAAAAAGTGGTTGATATGTCCGAAGATTGTGCATAAGTTTGCGCCCTCGATCGGGTAGCTTTGACCTGAAGAAGCAGAACCAACCACTAACTAAAGTTCACGAAAAACAAACGATCATGAAGAAGACTGTACTGTTCGCCGCAGCGCTGGTCGCCGGAACGGCCGTCAGCGCGCAAACCGGTGAGATCACCAGCAACCGCGGTGAAAACTGGTTGTCCCAAGATGGTGATTGGGCCCTCACCTTCGACGCAGCACCCCTGCTGAACTATGCGGGCAACCTGTTCAACGGCAACCTCGGCAACGGGGGCGTGGCCATGAACAACCTGTTCAACAGCCAAGGTGCTGCCGGCCTCGGTGGCAACCGCGTGGTGATCGGCGGCAAGAAGCTGATCGATGCCAACACCGCCTACCGCGGGCAGCTTCGCCTGGGCTTCGGTAGCCACAAGGAGAGCAACCAAGTGATGCAGGCCGGCCAAACCGACCCCACCGTTACGGTTGAGGACCAAGTGAAGGACGGATTCATGGGCATCGACCTGGGCTTCGGCCTGGAGAAGCGCGTGGGCAGCACCCGCGTGGTGGGTGTGTACGGCGCCATGTTCAACGTGGGTTTCGGCAGCAGCAAGACCACCTACACCTATGGCAACGCACTGGCCGCCAACAACCCTGTGGCCAGCCGCCCCACGGAAACCAAGAACGGCTCCACCTTCGGCCTGGGCCTGCGCGCCTTTGCCGGCGTTGAGTGGTTCTGCGCCCCCAAGATCTCCCTCAGCGGTGAGTACACCTGGGGCGTGGCCATGACCAGCGAAGGCTACGGCAGCACCTCCAGCGAAGGCTGGGTGAACAACGCCGTGAAGACCAACACCCAGGACACTGGCACCAAGAAGGGCAACTTCAGCATCGACACCGGCGTCAGCGGCGCCAGCATCGGTGTGAACTTCTACTTCCAGTAAGCAGACCTCTGCTTCTGTCCAGAAGGCCCCCGGAAACGGGGGCCTTCTTGTTTTCCTCCTGGCCGCAAAGAGGACGGGGGAATGGGTCAATTGACGATGATGGACGCGCAATTCGCGTCCATCATCGTCAATTGGAGGTAAATAGGAACGGCATGGAAGTACCTTCGGGCGCATGATCCCCGTGCTTTCCGCCGAACAGGTCCGGCTGGCCGATGCCTATACCATCGCCCATGAACCCATTGCTTCCATTGACCTGATGGAGCGGGCCGCCGCCGCTTGCACGCGCCGGATGGCCGAAATGCTGGCCGCCAACCGGCCCGTGGTGGTACTGGCCGGCATGGGCAACAACGGCGGCGACGGCCTGGCCATCGCACGCATGCTGCATGGCAACGGGCACCGCGTGCAGGTGTGGGTGCTGCGCACCAGGCCGCAGGGCAGCCCGGATTTCGAGGAAAACCTGCACCGGGCACGGGCAATAGACTTGCCCGTGTTTTTTGTGGAAGAAGGCGGCACGCTGCCCACTGCCGAGCCTGAAGCGCTGCTGGTGGACGCCTTGTTCGGCACCGGGCTGCAACGGCCCCTTGCCGGATGGGTGAAGCAAGTGGTATTGGCCGTGAATGCGTTGCCCAACGAGGTAGTGGCCATCGACCTGCCCTCGGGCCTGTTTGCTGACGGCAATGATGGGAACGATGCCAAGGCCATTGTGCAGGCGGACCGCACATTCACGCTGGAACTCCCCAAGATGGCGCTGCTGATGGCCGACAATGCCCAATATGCAGGGGCGTGGGAAGTGGTGCCCATCGGGTTGGACCGTGCATTTGTTGCCGGGGTGAAACCCTTGGCCGCCATGCTGGAGCAGGCGGATGCCGCCGCGTTGATGCCGGAACGCACGAGGGTTTCGCACAAGGGCGACCATGGGCATGCGTGGCTTCTGGCCGGCGGGCCGGGCAAAATGGGCGCCGCGATCATGGCCGCAAGGGCATGCTTGCGCGCGGGTTGCGGCCTGCTTACCGTGCATGTGCCGGTCGGCCAGGCGGGCACCATGCACGGGGCGGTGCCGGAGGCTATAGTTTCAGAGGACGCGCAGGCCGTGCTTTCAGCGCTGCCCAAGCTGGGCAGGGTGGATGCCATTGGGGTGGGCCCGGGCATGGGCACTTCCGCTGAAGCCGCCCGCCTGCTGAAGGTACTGGTGCAAAACGCGCCTGCCCCGCTGGTGCTGGATGCCGATGCACTCAACATCCTTGCCGAAAACAAGACCTGGATGGCATTTCTGCCCGCAGGCACCGTGCTCACCCCGCATCCGGGGGAGCTGGACCGGTTGACGGAAAAAGCGGGCAGCAGCGCTGACCGGCTGGCCAACGCCATGGAACTTGCCCGGCGTTTTCAGGTTGTGGTGGTGCTCAAGGGCGCATACACCGTCATTTGCACCCCGGATGGAAGGACGTTCTTCAACAGTACCGGTAATCCCGGCATGGCCAAGGGCGGCAGTGGCGATGCACTCACCGGCATCATCACCAGCCTTCGGGCACAGGGCCTGGATGCCCTTTCCGCAGTGCTCCTAGGCGTGTTTGCCCACGGATCGGCGGGTGATATTGCTGCACGGGACCTGGGCATGGACGGCATGCTGCCGGGCGATCTGATCGAAAGGCTGCCGCAGGCCTGGCGGCAATTGCGCGCCCAATAGGCCGTGTGCGGTGCTATAGCAATCCTTCCACCGGACCTTTGCCTTCGCGCACCACGGTGGGTTCCCCGGCGGTGAGGTCGATCACCGTGGAACCTTGCATGCCGCCCATGCCGCCGTCGATTACCACATCCACCTGCCTGCCGATGCGCTCCTCGATCAGTTCGGGGTCGGTGGTGTATTCCAGCAGGTCGTCCTCATCGTGTACGCTGGTCACCACCAAGGCATGGCCCAGTGCCTCCACCAGGGCGATGGGGATGGGGTGGTCCGGCACGCGGATGCCCACGGTGTGCTTCTTGTTCTTGAAGAGGTTGGGGATCTGGCTGCTGGCGGGCACAATGAAGGTGTACGGGCCGGGCAGCGCCTTTTTCATTACGCGGAAACTGGGCGTGTCAATGGCCCTGGCGTAAAGGCTGAGCTGGCTGAGGTCCTTGCAGATCAGCGACAGGTTGGTTTTGTGCGCCTTGGTGCCTTTTAGCCGGGCGATGGCCTCCATGGCCCGCGGCTGGTGCGCGCTGCAGGCGAAGGCGTACACGGTGTCCGTGGGGCATACCACCACTGCCCCTTTGTTGAGCAATTGCACCACTTCGGTGATCTTGCGCGGCTCGGGGTTCTTGGGATGGATGGCCAGCAGCATGCTACTTCGCCGCCGCCGGTTGCTGGGCGGCCTTCTTGTGGTCCGCCAGGAACTTCTCCAGCCCGATGGTGGTGAGCGGGTGCTCGAACAGGGCCGTTATGGCGCTCAAGGGGCAGGTGGCCACGTCGGCACCGATCTCCGCGCACTGGATGATGTGCATGGGATGCCGGATGCTGGCGGCCAGGATCTGGGTGCTGAACCCGTAGTTGTCATAGATGGTGCGGATCTGCTCGATCAGCTGCATGCCGTCGGTGCTGATGTCGTCCAGCCGCCCCACGAACGGCGATACGTAGGTGGCCCCTGCCTTGGCCGCCAGCAGGGCCTGCCCGGCGCTGAACACCAGCGTGCAGTTGGTCTTGATGCCCTTGCCGCTGAAGTGCTTGATGGCTTTTACGCCTTCGCGCGTCATGGGCAGCTTTACCGTGATGTTGGGGTGCAGGGCCGCCAGGTTCTCACCCTCACGCACCATGCCGTCGAAATCCGTGGCGATCACCTCCGCGCTTACATCGCCGCTTACGATGTTGCAGATGTCCACGTAGTGCTTCATCACGCGGTCGGTGCCGGTGATGCCTTCCTTGGCCATCAGTGAAGGGTTGGTGGTCACGCCGTCCAGGATGCCCAGGTCCTGTGCTTCCTTGATCTGCGCCAAGCTGGCCGTGTCGATGAAGAATTTCATGCCGCAAAGGTAAGCGGGCCGCGTGGCCGGTGCTGCTGCGGAGGCCGGGTTACGGATGGACCCAGCGGACCGCCGCCGTGTGCCCGCCGCCAAGGATGCGGATGGTGTACAGGCCCGGGGCCATGCCTTCGGCCGGCACGGCCAGGCGTTGCTGTGCGGAAGCCCGCTGGGCAAGCACCCTGCGGCCTTGGGCATCAAACACCTGGATGTCCACGGGGCCGGCAATTGCGCTGCCGTTGATCAGCACGGGGCTTTCTGCAGGGTTTTGCTCAAGGCGGAAGCCCGTTGCGGGATCCGTTCCGGCCACGGCATCCTCCACATCCAGCTGGGTGATGTGCTGGGCATAGATGCCGTTGGGGGTGCGGTCATCCTGCCATACGGCAACCACCTGTGCGCCGCGCAGGCTGGTGGTGGCCAGGTCGTCCTTGTTGCTGTTGGCGGTGGAAAGGTCGCGTTGCGCCGGGTTCCACAAGGGGGAGAGGGAGAGGTCTACCCGGGTTGCGCCCAAGTGTTGTTGCCCAAACCCGCCCGAGGCATGCACGATCACCGCACCATCGCCGGTGGCGGAGATGTCCTGCGGGGCGGTATAGTTGGCCGAGAGGGGAATGAGCATAGTGGCGGTGGCCCCCAGGGGCAGGCCTCCGGCGGTATCCACTTCCTGCACGGCCACCCCGGATTGGTTCTGCGATCCGTCGGTCACCTGCAGGGGCACCAGCAGGCCGCCCAGGTCGTTTACGATCCCAAGGCCCTTTCCGGCGGTGAATTTCTGGTTCATGTTCCCCGCGTCCATCCGGGTGCCTTCCGCAGACCACAGGCTGCCGTTGGCGCGTACGCGCTGCACATACACGTCGGTGTAGTTGGGGTTGGTGGGATTGCCGGTGTTGAAGGCCACGTACAGGCCGCCATGGCCGTCGCTGGCAGGTTGGGGGAAGTAGAAGCCGCTGATGGTCTTGGTGGACACTTGCACGGGTTCGGCCCATTCTGCGGCACCTTCGGCATTGATGCGCTGCGCCAGCATGGTGGCCGGGGCAAGGAAGTTCGCTCCTTCCAGTTCGTACTGCAGCAGGAAGCTCCCGTTTTCCGCAGGTACGGGCACCGGGCGGGAGAGGCGCGTGGCGGCACTGAGCATGCCCGCCTGGGGCAAGAGCGGCGCACCGCCCGGTCCTACGAGCTGGAAGGCGATGCGCCCGGGGCTGTGGTTGGTGTTCCAGGCGATGGCCACCGTGCCATTGCCCAGCGGGGCCACGCGCGGCGAAAGTCCGGTGCTGCCGGGCGTGTGCAGTTCCACGCCGTCAGGCCCCCAGAGGAAGCTGCCGTCCGGGGCAACAGCATAGGCCACCACGTCCAAGGCACCGCTGCGCTCGTCCTGGAAGGCCACGATGGCGTTGCCATTATTATCGCTGCGCAGGTCGTACCGGAAGATCGCGCTGTTCTGGGGATGGTTGCTCACCACGAGGCCGGTATCCGGCCACAAGCGGATCCCGGAGGCATCCAACCGCTGCATGCGAAGCTGGTAGCTGCCGCTGCCGTTCTCAAACCAGCTGACGTAGGTGCTGCCGTCCGGCCCGTCGGCGACCATCGGAGAGGATGCCTCACCCGGGGTGAGCGCGCGCACGGTGGTGTTCGCAGAAACGTCGGTAGTCCATTGCGCATGGGCAACGGTACCGGTGAACAGGACTGCCAAGATGGGTAGGGTCTTCTTCATGTTCGTTCAGTATTCGGAGGGTGAAGGTAACAAGCTGGCGGGCAGGATTGTTCTGCGCAT
>JAFEAI010000050.1 GCA_018266475.1 Bacteroidota bacterium | reverse complement strand
CTCGGGCTGCAGCTCCCACCGGTTTCCGATCCCGATAGGGACGTACAAGCCCGCCACGGCACCGGGCACTGGCCGGTAAATGGCACCGGCGGAGTGCCAAAAGGCGGCTTGCGGGCCGGCCGTAATGCCCAGGCCGGAGGCGGACGGATATTGTGCCCGGCATGCCAGCGACGGCAGCAGCAGGGCCATGGCCAAGGGAATGAAGGGGGGGCGCATGGCGAAGGGAAAGCGGCTTCCTCAACGAAAGGCCGCGCCGCCGGTTACGGGTTCACCGGGCCCTTTTGCCGATCACCGGACGGCCATCGCCCAATCCTGCATTTTCCGGGATGAATCCGGGAAAATTTTCAGTGCCCGCCAACCACGAACCGGGCGGCCAACCGCTGATCGTCCAGGGTGACCACCACTTGGTACACACCGGCCGCCAGGTCCGTCGTGCGTACTATTAGCTGGTTGCCAACGGGCTTCTGGAGGCGCACTGCCCGGCCCGAGGCATCAAGCACCAAGGCTTGTTGGCCGGAAGTGGCCGCAGGCCAGGAAACAAGCATGCCGTCCGGCACGGTTTGAAGCGTGAGGGCTTGGCCATTGAAGGCGCCCACACCCGCCGGGGCTGTGATCACGATGCGGTAGTCCTCGGTCTCGCCCCAGTGGAAGCTGAAGCAGGGATCCACGGCAGTGGGTTCACCTTCATCGGCAAACACGGCGCGCACGCGCATCACCGTATTGCCTGCGAGGGCGCCCTGGGGCACGGTGAACGTGAACGGGGTGGTCTGGAACGGTGCGCTGGTAACGGCCTCGCCGATCTTTTCATCCGCCGTGAACTGATTGTCCCCGTTAAAGTCGATCCATGCCCCTACCATGTCCTCGCTGTATTCACCGTTGGTGACCTGCAGGGTGTAGTTGGCGCCTTTGGTCAATGTGGCCGAGTAGGTGGAGGTGTAATCCTGGTAGGTGGGGGTGGACATGGACCCGGAGCCCATGTTCTGGATGCCTTGGAGGGCCACGCCGTCCACGAAATCGCCATCGGCGGTGCCCACTGCGGAAGTGGGAATGCACAGGGCGCCGTTGGCCGTGGTGATGGTGATGCTGTAATCTTCAGTTTCCCCGTAGGCGTAGTTGAAGCAAGGGTCGGCCGGGTTGGGTTCGCCGGAGGTGATGTACACGCCGCGTACCCGCAGGCGGGTGTTGCCCAGGGTGGCGTTGGCCGGCACGGTGAAGCTGATGCTTTGCGTCTGTCCGCCGGAGGTGCTGGTGAATTCCCCCAGTTTCTCCGAGGAGCTGAAAGTGTTGTCCTTGTTGTAATCGATCCACGCAGCATAGTGGTCCCCGGTGTATGATCCGCCGGTGATGCTGATGCTGTATGTGCCGCCGCGGGCCAGCACGCTGGACATGGACATGTAGTCGTTGTATGCGGGGCCGGTGGCGGAGCCCGTGTTGGTGTTGCTGATGGTGCCCAGCACCACGCCGTTGATGTAATCACCGTCCGCAGTGCCGTTGGCCGAAGTGGGGATGCAGGGCCCGGAAAGCGCGCCGCCGCAGCCGTTGGAGGTGAGCAGGGAGGAGCGCACCCCGCTGAGGATGTTGTTCATTACGGTAGCCTGCCCGTTGGTGAACATCACGGCGCAGTTGCTGTAGTCCATGAAGTTTTCGTACTGGGTGAGGGTGCTGCACTTCATCAGGTTGGTGTTGCTGCAGCTGAAGGTGGGGCTGTCGGTGGGCGGGGTGTCGCTGATGCCGTCGCCGGGGCTGCAGTTGCCGTTGCCCCAGGGGTGGTCCAGCCCGAAGTAGTGGCCGATATCATGGGATGCGGTGCGGTCCATGGTGCCGTAGGAATAGTCGAGCACCAGGCCGTCAGCGGGGGTGCCCACGATGCCGCCCACGGGCAGGTAGGCATAGCCTGCGGTCACGTATCCGCCGGTGGCGCCGCTGCTGATGTTGCAGATCCAGATGTTGAGGTATTTGTTGGGGTCCCATGCGGTTTGGCCGTAGGTAACGCCCTTCATCAGGTCGGTTTCCGTGTCGGGGTTGAACCAGGTTTTGGTGGTTTGGCTGCGGGTGATTCCGGAGGTGGGATTGCCTGTGGGGTCCACGGTGGCTAAGCAAAAGCCGATCTGCGCATTGCCGCGCGAGGCCAGGAAGGGGCTGCGCACGTTGTTGAAGTCGGTGTTCAGTGCCTGGTAGTCCGCGTTCATGCGGGCGATGATGTTGTTGATCACCGTGTTGGACACGTTCTGGGCGGTGGTGTTCCACACCACATGCACGGCCACGGGCACGGTGCGCACGCCTTCGCGAAGCCCGCCCTGCTGTTCAAGCACGGCTGCTTCATGCGCCAGGTCCACGTGCATGCCGCGTGCCTGCAGCCAGCGTTCCGTAATGGTGTGCGAGAGGCAGTGTTCCTGTGCTGCCGCAGCAAGGGGCAGGAAGCACGCGGCGAAAAGCAGGGCGGTCACCTTGTTCATTGGACAAAATTAGGGGATGGTGCTTTTCGCAAAGTGCCGATCATGCACCAAGGGCGCGGATGGCCGCCGCCGGGTCGTCCGTGCCGAACACGCTGTTGCCGGCCACGAGCGCATCGGCGCCGTGCCGGCCCAGTTCAGCGGCATTTTCCAGGGTCACTCCGCCGTCCACCTCGATCATCAGGGATGCGCCGTGCAGGTGGCGCATTTCGTTGAGGGTGTTCAACTTTCTGAAGGTGCCCGGGATGAAGTGTTGCCCGCCGAATCCGGGGTTCACGCTCATCAGGATCACTTGGTCCAGGTCGCCGAGGATATCGCCCAGCAGGTGTGCGGGCGTATGCGGGTTGATGGCCACGCCGGCCTTCATGCCAGCGGCCTTGATGGCCTGCACGGTGCGGTGCAGGTGGGTGCAGGCCTCGTGGTGTACGGTGAGCCTGTCGGCGCCGGCATCGCGGAAGGCGGTGATGTAGCGGTCGGGCTCCACGATCATCAGGTGTACGTCGAACACCTTGCGGGTAAGGGGGCGGATGGCCTTGATGATGGGGAATCCGAAGCTGATGTTGGGCACGAACACGCCGTCCATCACGTCCAAGTGCAGCCAGGGCGCGGGGCTGGCATCCACCAGTTCCACGGCTTGTGCGAGCCGGGCAAAATCGGCGGAAAGGAGGGACGGGGCGATGAGGTGTGCCATGGGCGGCAAAGGTAGCTGAACGCCAAAGGCCGCCCGGGGGCGGCCTTTGCATGTTTTTGCTGCGCGGGGTCAGTCGGTGAGGTAGCTGCGCAAGCCGCGCCCGTGGCCGGCCTGCTTTAGGCGGCGGATGCCCTTTTCCTTGATCTGGCGCACGCGCTCGCGGGTGAGGTCGAACTTGCGGCCGATCTCTTCCAGGGTGTGCGGCTGGTTCCCGGCAAGGCCGAAGTAGAGGCGGATCACGTCGCCCTCGCGGCCGGAAAGCAGCTCCAGGGAGCGTTCGATCTCTGTGCGCAGGCTGTCGTTGAGCAGCGATTCCATGGGGTCGGGCATGTCGGCGTTGGGCATCAGGTCGTGCATGGTGCCGCTGTCGCCGTCGTCGCGCAGGGGGGCGTCCATGCTCAGGTGCCTGCCGGTGTTGCTCATGCTGGATTTCACCTCCTCCAGGGTCATCTCCAGGTTTTCAGCCAGCTCGGCGGCCGTGGGCGCGCGTTCGTGTTCCTGCTCCAGGCGGGCAAATGCCTTGTTGATCTTGTTGATGGAGCCGATCTTGTTCAGCGGCAGGCGCACGATGCGTGCCTGCTCGGCGAGGCTTTGCAGGATCTGCTGGCGGATCCACCACACGGCGTAGCTGATGAACTTGAAGCCGCGGGTTTCGTCGAAGCGGCCGGCGGCCTTGATGAGGCCGAGGTTTCCCTCGCTGATGAGGTCCGGCAGGGTGAGCCCCTGCCCCTGGTATTGCTTGGCCACGGACACCACGAAGCGGAGGTTGGCCTTGCAGAGGGCCTCCAGCGCCTCGTTGTCGCCTTGCCTGATGCGGCGCGCCAGCTCCACCTCCTCTTGGGCCGTGATCAGCTTCACCTTGCCGATCTCGGTGAGGTATTTGTCCAGCGACGGGGTGTCGCGGTTGGTGACCTGCTTGGCTATTTTCAACTGACGCATTCTGGCCATGGTGGCGGGGGATTGTTCCGGAGCCGTTCAACGCCGGCGGCGGTGCTGCGGTTACGGCGCCGGGCATGGCCTTTTTTCGGGGTTGCCGGAATGCAACCGGGGCCGCTCCTTGCGGAACGGCCCCGGGGTCATCAGGCGGATGGTGCGGTCAGTGCTCGCGGCGCGGGCCGTGGTCGCGGCGCTCGCGGTGTTCCCTGCGGGGGCGTTCCCCGTTGTGGCGGCGTTCGCCTTCCATCGCGGGTTCGCGCTCCACATAGCCTTCGGGCTTTGGCAGCAGCACCTTGCGGCTCAGCTTCAGCTTGCCGGTGCGGGGGTCCTTGTCCACTACCTGGAATTCGATCACCTCTCCTTCCTTGAGGACGTCCTCCACGCGCTCAATGCGCTTCCAATCCAGCTCGCTTACGTGCAGCAGGCCGTCGGTTCCGGGGAAGATCTCCACGAAGGCGCCGTAGGGCATGATGGTCTTCACCTTGCCTTTGTAGGTGACGCCCATTTCCGCCGTAGGCGGGAAGGCGATGGCCTTCACACGGGCCAGGGCGGCCTCCAGGCCGGCCTTGTCCTCGCTCATGATCTGCACGTGGCCCACGCCCTCGATCTCCTCCAGCACGATGGTGGTGTTGGTCTCGGCCTGGATCTCCTGGATCACGCGGCCGCCCGGCCCGATGACGGGCCCGATGCTCTCCTTGGGGATCTGGATGGCGGTGATGCGCGGAGCGTGTTCCTTGTAGTCGCTGCGCGGCTTGTCCAGGGTCTTCATCATTTCGCCCAGGATGTGCAGGCGCCCGTCGCGGGCCTGTTCCAGGGCCTTGGCGAGCACCTCGTAGCTGAGGCCGTCCACCTTCAGGTCCATCTGTGTGGCGGTGATGCCCTTGGCGGTGCCGGTGACCTTGAAATCCATGTCGCCCAGGTGGTCCTCATCGCCCAGGATGTCGCTGAGGATGGCGTATTTGCCGTCGGGGTCGCTGATCATGCCCATGGCGATGCCGCTCACGGGCGCCTTTAGCTGGATGCCGCCGTCCATCAGGGCCAGGGTGCCGGAGCACACGGTGGCCATGGAGCTGGAGCCGTTGCTCTCCAGGATGTCGCAGTTCAGGCGCATGGTGTACGGGTTGTCGGCCACGTCGGGCAGCACGGGCTTCAAGGCGCGGAAGGCCAGGTTTCCGTGGCCGATCTCGCGGCGTCCCGGCCCGCGGATGGGGCGGGTTTCGCCGGTGCTGAAGGCGGGGAAGTTGTAGTGCAGCATGAAGCGGTCGCTGCGCTTCACCACGGCGGTGTCCACCGTTTGCTCATCCATTTTGGAGCCGAGGGTGAGCAGGTTGATGGCCTGCGTTTCGCCGCGGGTGAAGATGGCGCTTCCGTGGGTGCCGGGCAGCACGTCCACTTCGCTCCAGATGGGGCGGATCTCATCGGTTTTGCGGCCGTCCAGGCGGATGCCCTTCTCCAGCACCACGCGGCGCACGGCGGCCTTCTGGGCCTTCTTGAAGTAGCGGTCGAGCATGGCCTTTTTTGCCTTTTGCTCGTCGGTGAGGGTGGCCAGGAAGTCTTCCTTCACTTTGCCGAAGGCGGCACTGCGCTCATCCTTGCTGCTGGGGTGTACCGCAATGTCGTAGTACTTCTGGAAGGTGGCGTCGTAGATGGCCTTTTGCAGGTCGGCGTCGTTCTCTTCGTGGTTGTAGGTGCGCTTCACGCGGCTCTTGGGCACTTCGGCGGCCAGTTCGTCGATCACGCGGCATTGGTCCTTGATGCTTTCATGGGCCAGCTTGATGGCCTCGATCATCTCGAACTCGCCCACTTCGTGCATTTCACCTTCCACCATCAGGATGTCCTTGGCGGTGCCGGCCACCACCAGGTCGATGTCGGCGCCTTCCATTTGGGCGTAGGTGGGGTTGATGGTCCAGGTGTGGCCCTTGCGGATCACGCGCACCTCGCTCACCGGCCCGTTGAAGGGGATGTCGCTGACGGCGATGGCGGCGGAGGCTGCCAGGCAGGCCAATGAATCGGCGGGGTTTTCCTTGTCGGAGCTCATCATGGAGACCTGCACCTGGGTGTCGCCGTGGAAGTCGTCGTTGAAGAGCGGGCGCAGGGCGCGGTCCACTAAGCGGCTCACGAGGATCTCCCCGTCGTGGGGCCTGTTTTCGCGCTTGAAGAAGCCTCCGGGAAAGCGGCCGGCGGCGCTGAACTTCTCGCGGTATTCCACTTGGAGGGGAAGGAAGTCGATGCCTTCGCGGGCTTCCTTGGAGGCCACCACGGTGGCCAGCACAATGGTGTCGCCAAGGCGCACGGTTACGGCACCGTCGGCCTGCTTGGCCAAAATGCCCGTTTCCAGGGTGATGGTCCTGCCATCCTTAAGGGTGATGGTCTTTCTTGTTCCTGTTGGTTTCATCTGCATGGTGGCACGCCTTTCGTGCCGTTTTTATGGATTGGTTTTCGTGGTTGGGGGCCGGTGCGCGGTACAAAAGCGAAAGGGCGACCGTTCCTCACGATCGCCCTTGTCGCCGGTCAATGGAATGCGCGTGTCCCGGCCATTGCGGCCTGCGCGGTGCTCACTTGCGGAGGCCGAGCTTCGCGATGATCGCGCGGTAGCGCTCGATCTCGTGGTTCTTCAGGTAGCCGAGCAGCTGTTTGCGTTTGCCCACCAGGTCCAGCAGCGCGCCTTCGGTGCGGTGGTCCTTCTTGTTGTTCTTCAGGTGCTCGGTGAGGTGCTCAATGCGCTGGGTGAACAGGGCGATCTGGCCTTCGGCGCTGCCCGTGTTCTTTTCAGCGCCGCCGTGCAGCTTGAAGATCTCCTTCTTGGCCTCTTTCGTTGCGATCATGGTCGTTGGTTCTGCCTCTTGTCAGCCGCCCCTTTGGCGGTTGAGGGCGCGAATGTACGGTTTTTTCCATACCTGCACCGCTTGGCGGGCAGGCCGGCCGACTGCCGGTGTGGCGGGGGGCTGCGGTTGTGCGTGCAACTGGCGGATTGCCAAGGGCGTGCGGAGGCGTTCCTCAGCTGCGGAACATCACGATCAACTTGCGCAGGTTGTCCTTCAGGTCCTTGCGCTCGCTGATCAGGTCCAGGAAGCCGTGCTCCAGCACGAATTCGCTGGTTTGGAACCCCGGCGGCAGGTCGTGCCCGATGGTTTCGCGCACCACGCGGGGCCCGGCGAAGGCCACCAGGGCCTTGGGTTCGGCAATGTTGATGTCGCCCAGCATGGCGAAGCTGGCGGTGACGCCCCCGGTAGTGGGGTCGGTGAGCAGGCTGATGAAGGGGAGCTTCTTTTGCGCCAGCAGGCTCAGCTTGGCACTGGTCTTGGCCATCTGCATCAGGCTGAAGCCCGCCTCCATCATGCGGGCGCCGCCGCTCTTGCTGATGATGATGAGCGGGCATTTGCGGCGCATGGCGGTATCGGCGGCCATGGCGATCTTTTCGCCCACCACGCTGCCCATGCTTCCGCCGATGAAGCGGAAATCCATGCAGGCGACCACCACCTCTTCCTTGGCCAGCTTCCCGTATGCGGCCCGCAGGGCGTCGTTCAGGCCGGTGGTCTTGCGGGTTTGGGCAAGGCGGTCGGTGTATTTCTTGGTGTCCTGGAAGTGCAGCGGGTCGCCCGCCACCAGGTCGGCGGCGATCTCCTTGAACTTCCCGTCGTCAAACAGGAAGCTGAAGTATTCCGCGCTGCCGATGCGCTCGTGGTACTGGCATTTGGCGCATACCCAAAGGTTCTTGGCGTGGTCGTCGGAGGTCATGATCTCCGCGCATTCCGGGCATTTGTACCAAAGACCCTCGGGGGTTTCCTTCTTTTCCTCCGTGGAGGTGGTGATGCCTTGCTTTACGCGTGTGAACCAACCCATGTGTGCTTATCGGGAAAGCGAAGATAGTTCGGGGCAAGGTTGAAAGGGCAAAGATGAAAGGGGAAAGATGAAAGGGGAAAGCTGAAAGTTGAAAGCGGAGAGCTGAAAACAACCGAAGCCGTCCTTTCAGCTTTCAGCTTTCCGCTTTCCCATTTACGCAATGGTCACTCCTTTGTCCAAGTATACGTCCTGTATGGCGTTCAGCAGGTCCACGCCTTCGTTCATGGGGCGCTGGAATGCTTTGCGGCCGCTGATGAGGCCCTGCCCCCCGGCGCGCTTGTTGATCACGGCGGTCTTCACCGCCTCGGCCAGGTCGCCGGCACCGCTGCTGGCCCCGCCGCTGTTGATCAGGCCGATGCGGCCCATGTAGCAGTTGGCCACTTGGTAGCGGCACAGGTCGATGGGGTGGTCGGTGGTGAGGTCGGTGTAGACCTTCTTGTGGGTTTTGCCGTAGCCCTTGATGGCGTTGTAGCCGCCGTTGGTCTCGGGCAGCTTCTGCTTGATGATGTCGGCTTGGATGGTGACGCCCAGGTGGTTGGCCTGCCCGGTGAGGTCGGCCGCGGTGTGGTAGTCCTTGCCGTCCACCTTGAAGCCCGGGTTGCGCAGGTAGCACCAGAGGATGGTGGCCATGCCCAGTTCATGGGCGTATTGGAAGGCCTCTGCCACTTCGGTGATCTGGCGGGTGCTTTCCTCGCTTCCGAAGTAGATGGTGGCGCCCACGGCCACTGCGCCCATGTCCCAGGCGCTTTCCACGGTGCCGAACATCACCTGGTCGAACTTGTTCGGCAGGGTCATCAGCTCGTTGTGGTTGATCTTCACGATGAAGGGGATCTTGTGGGCGTATTTGCGGGCCACGCTGCCCAGCACCCCGTAGGTGGAGGCCACGGCGTTACATCCTCCTTCAATGGCCAGTTCCACGATCTTGTCGCCGTCGAAGTAGATGGGGTTTGGCGCGAAGCTGGCCCCGGCGCTGTGCTCGATGCCTTGGTCCACCGGCAGTATGCTCATGTAGCCGGTGTTGGCCAATCGCCCGTTTCCGTACAGGGCCTGTATGCTGCGCATCACTTGCGGGGAGCGGTTGCTCAGGCCGAAGCAGCGGTCCGTGAAGTCCGGCCCGGGCAGGTTCAGCTGGCCCTTGGTGATGGTGTTGCAGGTGTGGCCCAGCAGGCTTTCCGCATCGGAGCCTAAAAGTTCGTTCAGTTTCGCGGTGGTCAAGTTGCTCATTTGGCGCTGCGCGTCTAATTGGGGGGCGAAGGTAGGGCGCGTGTGCCGCAAGTGTCGGCAAGGCGCTCTTCCGCAGTCTGAGCGTAGTCGAAGTCTCTTCCTCAGCCTGAGCGCAGCCGAAGGCCCTCAGCCTGAGCGCAGCCGAAGGCCCTCTCCTCCACCTACTAGAAGGGATACCCGATGCCCAGGTTCAGGTTCAGCTTGTGCGCGAAGGAAGTGGCCAGCCCCGGGGCTTTGGGTTGGAATATCCAGCGCTGGCCGGTGGGCAGGGCGGGGTCTTTGGTTTGCAGGCCCAGGTCGAAGCGCACCAGGAAGAACTCGAAGTTGAAGCGGGCGCCGATGCCGGT
>JAFEAI010000004.1 GCA_018266475.1 Bacteroidota bacterium | reverse complement strand
CGGGTTGAATGCACGGAACAAGTGATCGCCGATGGAGCTGGACGTGGTGTACGCAGATGCGCAGTTGGTGGTGGTGAACAAGCCGCCGGGCGTTGCGGTGCAACCTGATCGCAGCGGCGATGAAAGCCTGCTGCAACGGGTGCAGGCGGCTTTTCCGGGGGAGCACATCGGCTCGCCCCACCGCCTGGACAGGCCCGTGGGCGGGTTGGTGGTGTTCACACGGTCCGCAGCTGCGTTGCGCGGCATGGATACCCTGTTCCGCGAGCGGCAGGTGGAGAAGGTCTATTTGGCCGTGGTGGAGGGGCGGTTGGAGCAGGAGGGAACCTTGGAGCACCGGTTGGTGCATGCAGGCGGCACGCGCAAAGCGACGGTGGCCGCAGCAGGAGAGGGGCATGCGGTGCGGGTGCGTTACCGGGTGCGGACACAGGGCGACCGCTACAGCCTGCTGGAGGTGAGGCCGGAGGGCGGCGCGTTCCACCAGATAAGGGCGCAGCTGGCCGCAGCGGGCCACCCGATCAAGGGGGATGTGAAATACTGCGCGCGCCGCGGCGAAAAGGACCGCAGCATCGCCCTGCACGCATGGCGCCTGCGGTTTGCCCACCCCGCTACCGGCGCGGAAGTGCTGGCGGAGGCGGCACCGCCCGGCGGCGGCATTTGGGCCAAGCTGATGGATCCTTCTGCCGGCAAGTAATCCCAGTGTGACATGCAGGTCAGTCCAATGGACGATTTGAATGCCTACAGTGGTAAATGCAGTGTGTACAAGCAAATGGTCGGAATGGTGCGAAGCTGGAATCGCACTTATTGTTGGTCATAATGGTATAGGGCCTCATCGAGGGCAATGGCACGGATCGCAGATCCGCGCCAGCAATTGTAAATAATAATGGCACGGATCGCAGATCCGCGCCAACAATGTAAAGAATAATGGCACGGATCGCAGATCCGCGCCAACAATGGACAATGGCACGGATCGCAGATCTGCGCCAACAATTCATGGAGCGGGGCTACATCGGGTCCACGTCGATCTGCAGCTGCACGGCGCGGTGCGGCTTTTCGGCAAAAAGCCGGTCGATGGTTTCGCGCAGGAATTCCTTTTCAGGGCGGTAGTGGGCGCGGGCCAGCTTGAGCAGGATCACGCGCAGGTGCTTGTCGCGCACGCGGGCCACCGTGGGCGGCTCGGGCCCCAGCACGCGGTCGGCCCAGGCGGTGCGCAGGTGGTCTGCCAGCATTTGGGCGGTTTCCTGCACCTGGCCCTGGTCGCGGTGGCGCAGCACTAGGCGCACCAGGCGGCTGAAGGGCGGATAGCCGTGGGCCTGCCGCAGGGGCAGCTCGCGGGCGTACATGCCGTCCACGTCGTGGTGCGCCACCAGGTCGATGATGGGGTGGTGGATGTCGCGCGCCTGGATGTACACGGTGCCGGGGTCGCTCTTGCGGCCGCTGCGGCCCGCCACCTGGGCCATCAGCTGGAAGGCGCGTTCGTGGGCGCGCAGGTCGGGAAAGCGCATCAGGCTGTCGGCATTCAGGATGCCCACTACGGTGACCTGCTGAAAGTCGAGCCCCTTGGTGACCATCTGGGTGCCCACAAGGATGTCTATGTCGCCTTGCCCGAAGCGGTCCAGCAGGCGTTGCAGGCCGTGCTTGCCGCGCGTGGTGTCCTGGTCCATGCGGGCCACCTTGGCCTCGGGCAGCAACAGGGCCAGTTCCTCCTCCACCTTTTCGGTGCCCAGGCCCACCATGCGGAGGCGGTTGCTGCCGCAGGCGGCGCAGCGCACGGGCGGCTCGTAGCGGCGGCCGCAGTAGTGGCAGCGCAGGCTGTGGTCCTGCTTGTGGTAGGTGAGGCTCACGTCGCAGTGGGCGCACTCGGGGATCCATCCGCAGGTGTCGCACTGCCATGCGGGCACGTAGCCGCGCCGGTTCTGGAAGATGATGGCCTGCTCCTTGCGCGCCAGGGCCTGCTGCAGCGCTTCGGTGAGGGGTTCGGAGAAGCTGCCGCGCATTTTCCTGCGCTTCAGCTGGTCGGCCAGGTCCACCTTTACGATGGCGGGCAGCTTGGCATCGCCGTAGCGCACGCGCAGGGCGGCATAGCCGTATTTTCCGTTGCGCGCGTTGAAGAGGCTTTCCATGCCGGGGGTGGCGCTGCCCAGCAGGGTTTTGGCGCCGTGCAGCCCGGCCAGCACCAGGGCCATGTCGCGCGCGTTGTAGCGCGGGGCGGGGTCGTGCTGCTTGTAGCTGGGGTCGTGCTCCTCGTCCACGATCACAAGCTCCAGCTTGCTGAAGGGCAGGAAGAGCGCCGAGCGTGCGCCCACCACCACGGGGTGCGCGGCGGGGTTGGCCAGCATGCGCATCCACAGGTCGGTGCGTTCGCGCTGGCTGAGCCGCGAGTGGAACACGGCCACGCCCGGGCCGAAGCGGGCACGTAGCCGTGCGATGATCTGCGTGGTGAGGGCGATCTCCGGCAGCAGGTACAGCACTTGGCCGCCGCGTGCCCCCACTTCCTGCACCAGTTCCATGTACAGTTCGGTCTTGCCCGAGGCGGTAACGCCGTGCAGCAGCACGGTGCTTTTGGCGGCAAAGCCCGCCCGCACCTCATGGAGGGCCTGCTGCTGCGCGGCCGAGAGGGCCGGTGAAGCCTTGGCGGCCGCAGTGGCCGAAGGGATCCCGGCAGGGCGCTCCTCGATGGCGAACACGCCCTTTTCGCACAGGCGCTTGAGCTCGGCCGCGGTGGTGCCGCTGCGCTTGAGCAGTTCCTCGCGCCGCACTTCGCGCGGGTCGTCGCCCAAGCAGCGGCTCAGCTCGATGTACCGCATCAGCAGGTGCAGCTGCTTCGGTGCCCGCTCCAGCTCGTCGAACCAGTGGTGCAGTGCCGTTTCACCCTGTGCCTGCGGGCCGGCCACCACGTATTGCTGCATGCGCGGCTTCCAGTCCGCTTCCAGTTCCTGCGCTACCTGCAGTGCGCCGTCGGCAAGCAGCTTGCGGATCACCGGCATGGGGTCTTTCAGCCCGATGAGCTTGCCGGCTTCCTCCAAGGTGAGCTCGTGCTTGCGCTCCAGCACGTCCAGCAGGATGTTCCGCCGGTTGTCGCCGGTCCATGCCGGGGAGGTGTCCGGCGCCGCCACTAAGCGCGTGCTGCTGGTGAGCACCAGCGCGGAGGGCATGGCGGCCAGCATTACCTCGCCAAGGGTACACAGGTAGTGGTCGCTGATGGCCTGCCACAAGGCCAGTTGCTCCGGCGCGGCCACGGGGGCGTCGTCCAGGATCTCCCCGAGCGGCCTGGGCTGCATGCCCGGCGGGAGGGTTCCATGGCACCGCAGCACCAGTCCGCTGTACAGCTTGCCGCTTTTTCCGAAGGACACCACGGCCCGCACGCCCGGCCGGGCACGGGAAACCAGGTGCTCCGGCACTTCGTAGGTGAAGGTGCCCGGAACGGCCAGGGGAAGAATGATGTCGGCGTAGATGGGCACAGGGATGTGCAAGTTTACGGGGCGGGATCCGCCCGGAATGGGGAAAGGTACCGTGCCCCGTGGCCGCTATAGGCGGCGGCGTGTTGAAAACTACCGGAACCCCGGGGGGCAATCCCCGGCCAGAGGGCTACATTCGTGCCCTGTGCATAGCTGAACACCTGAACTTTCTCCCGATGACCTTGTGTAAATCGTTCCGCTGGACCCCCGTGCTGGCACTGGGCCTGGGCCTTGCCTCCTGCGGCGGGGCGGACCAGTCCGCCACCCAACTGCCCGCCACCGATACGTTGGCCGTAAAGCAGGAATCCGATGCCGTGGTGAAGGTGGGCGGCAAGCTCTTCAGCATCCCGTCGCCCATCCAAACGGTGATGCTGGTCAGCGAAATGAAAGTGCCTTATGCCAACGGCCTGGCCTTGCCCACGGAAAATGCAACACGCTTCGCCACCAAGGAGAAACAAGCCTTGGCCCTGGGCGTATATGGCGCGGACATGGCCTACGCCGTAGCCTACAAGGACGGGCAGCGGGCGCTGAAGACCCTGAAAACCTTGGAGCAGCTCAGCGGACAGCTCAACCTTTCCAACGCCTTCAGCAAGGAGGAGATGGATGCCTTCAAGAAGAACATCAACAACCAGGACAGCCTGCTGCGGCTTACCGGGAAGGCCTTCCGCTCGGCGGACAGGTACCTGAAGAATGAACAGCGCGACGAGGTGTCCGCATGGGTGCTGGCCGGCGGCTGGATAGAGGGCCTGTACCTCACCCTGGGTGCCAGTGGCGATAAGCTCGATCCCCGCGTAACCGCCCGCATGGCCGAGCAGCGGCGCACCTTGGACAACCTGATCGCCCTGCTCGCCCAGCATGAAGGCTCCACCGAACTGCTGGCCCAGCTGAAGGACCTGGCCGGCAGCTACGCCCAGGTGGGCACCACCTACAAATACGTGGCGCCCAAGCAAGATGCCGCCAACAGGACCACCTACCTGAACAGCACGACCACCGCGCAAGTGGCCCCCGAAGTCCTCCAGGCCATCATCACCAAAGTCAAGGCCATCCGTACGGCCATTACCGCATGAACATGTCAAGGACCTTCCGCCCCCTCATGCTTTCCGCGGGCCTGCTGCTTGCAGGTCTTGGCGCTTTTGCCCAGTGCGACACCATCGCCACGCTGTGCGAAAAGAACATCACCGCCGCATACATCCCGGACGGCCAATTCTACCGCGCCCTGCTGCGCGAGGATGAAATGGCCGAGTTCGACCTCACCCTCTTCGGCGGCACCACCTACCGCGTGGCCGCGTGCAGCGGAACAAGCGACGGCAACCTCATCTTCAGCATGTACGACAAGGAGCACAACCTGCTGTTCACCAACAAGGAATACAACAACGATCCCTACTGGGATTTCGTGGTGGCCAACACCATGGACGTCACCATCAACGCCGAGCTGGACCCGGCCAAGGCGAGCAGCGGCTGTGCCGTACTGCTTATCGGTTTCAAGAAATAAGGCCCTTCCCGGCAACATTGCAGCGGCCCGCACGTAGAAGCGGGCCGTTGGTGTTTCCAGCACCAGCCCCCGTGTACCGGGGACGGGAAGATGACCGAGAAGATCCTAAAGGCCTTATTGCAGCTCTTCGCCATCATTGCGAAGACCGAGCGGGAAGATGGTGCGCCCACGGGCCACCAGGCCGTCATGCGCTTCCTGGCCCGGCAGTTCAGCACCCCGGTGGTGCGCGAGCACATGGCCATGTTCGAGGCGTACGTGGAGGCCTTCCACAGCAGCGGCGGCCGCAGCGACCGCAGCCGCAAGCGCACCAGCGTGAATTCGGTGAAGGTGCTGAAGATCTGCGCCGAGGTGAACGAGGAACTCACCCAGGGCCAGAAATTCATCGTGCTGGTACACTTGCTTGAACTGGTATGCGGAGGCGGAAACCTGCTGCCCCAGGAGCAGGAGTTCCTCGAAACGGTGGCGGAAGCCTTCAACATCGACCGCGCACGCTTTGAGCGGTGCAGGGCCTTCATGCTGGCCGGTAGCGGGGCGCGTGAAGACCTGGAGGACCTCCTGTACATTGATGCAGGCCAGCGCGCCGGGCTGCAGCATGCAAAGCACCTGCACGCCCACGGGATCAATGGCGAGGTGCGCGTACTGCAAGTGCCCGGCCCCGACCTCTACCTGATGCGGTTCATGGGCAGCGGTGACCTGCGCCTAAACGGCAAGGCCGTGCAGCCCGGCCAGGTGTACATGCTGGGCAACGGCGCTTCCCTGAAGCCGTCACACGGCCAGCCCGTGTATTACAGCGAGATCCTGGCCCGCTTCTTCCGCAACCAGGAAGCCGGCCGCATCGTGTTCCGCGCGGATGCGATCGAATACCGCTTCTCCAACGGACGCACCGGCCTGCACCAGCTCCACCTGGCCGAAACCGGCGGCAAGCTCATCGGCATCATGGGCGGCAGCGGCAGCGGAAAAAGCACCCTGCTGAACGTGCTCAACGGCAACCTCAGGCCCAGCAGGGGAAGGGTCACCATCAACGGCGTGGACGTGCATGCCGAGGCCGACCGCATCCGCGGAGTGATCGGATACATCAGCCAGGACGACCTCCTGATCGAGGAGCTTACCGTGTACCAAAACCTCTTCTACAACGCCAAGCTCTGCTTCGGCGACAAGGAAAAACCCGAGATCGAACGCCGCGTGCTGGCCATGCTGCAGGACCTGGGCCTCTACGAGATCAAGGACCTGAAGGTGGGCAGCCCCCTGGAGAAAACCATCAGCGGCGGCCAGCGCAAGCGCCTGAACATCGCCCTGGAGCTGATCCGTGAACCCAGCGTGCTCTTCGTGGACGAACCCACCAGCGGCCTCAGCAGCAGGGATTCGGACAACATCATGGACCTGCTGAAAGAGCTCGCCCTCAAGGGACGCATCATCTTCACCGTGATCCACCAGCCCTCCTCGGACATCTTCAAGCTCTTCGACCGCCTGCTCCTCATGGACCAGGAGGGCAACCCCGTGTACTACGGAGACCCCGTGGAAGCGGTGGTCTACTTCAGGAAAGTGACCGGCCAGGCCGACAGTGAACAGGGCCAGTGCGAAGTCTGCGGCAACGTGAACCCGGAGCAGATCTTCAACATCCTGGAGGCCCGCCTCGTGGACGAATACGGCAACGAAACCGACCAGCGCCGCATCGGCCCCGATGCCTGGAACGAGGTGTTCCGCGCCCAAATGGAGGTGCGCGTGGCCAAGGTGCCCGATGAGCACTTGATCCCCCGCAGCACCTTCAAGGCGCCGGGAAGGCTCAAGCAAATGGCCGTCTTCTTCCGCAGGGATGTGCTTTCAAAGCTCGCCAACCGCCAGTATGTCCTTATCAACCTCCTGGAAGCACCGGTGCTGGCCTTTTTCATGGCCTTCTTCCTGCGCTACCGCGATGCCGCACTCGGCGCCAAGGAAGCCTACGTGTACCGCCAGAACGACAATATCCCGCAGTACCTGTTCATCGCCGTCATCATCTCCCTCTTCCTGGGCCTTTCCGTGGCCGCCGAAGAGATCCTGCGCGACCGCAAGATCCTGCAGCGCGAAAAGTTCCTCGCATTAAGCAGGGACAGCTACCTGATGAGCAAGGCCGGCCTCCTGTTCCTGATCTCCGCCTTCCAAACCGGGTTGTTCGTGCTGGTGGGCAATGCCGTGCTGGGCATCCACGGAATGGGCCTGCTGCATTGGGCGGTGCTCTTCTCCACCGCGTGCTTCGCCAATGTGCTCGGCCTCAATGTGAGCGCCAGCTTCAACAGCGCCAAGGTGATCTACATGATGATCCCCGTGCTGATCATCCCCCAGCTGATGTTCAGCGGGATCATCGTCCGCTTCGATAAGCTCCATCCCTGGTTCGCCTCGGAGAGAAGCGTGCCCTGGGTGGGCGACATCATGGCCAGCCGCTGGGCCTACGAGGGGCTCGCCGTGGCGCAATTCACCGGCAATGCTTACGAGCGCTCCTTCTACGAGCTGGACCGCCGGATGAAGACCGCCAATTGGAAGAAGGACCTTTGGTTGCGTGAGATCAGGGACCGCAGCATCCAACTGCGCCGCCAATTGGAAGCGTCCGCTGACGGGCAGGCCATGGCCAAGGACCTGGCCCTGGTACATGATGAGATGGCCAAGGAGGTCCGCAATTTGCGCGGCCTGCAGTTCCCCATGTTGGACAAGCTCGTGCCCGGGCAAGTGAACGCTGCGGTGCTGGATGAACTCGACCGGGTGCTGGAGACGCTCACGCAGCACTACCGCAATGTGTACCGCCAGGCGGAGCGGGCCAAGGAGGCGCGCATTGCGGAAATGACCGCCACGCCGGCCCTGAAGCAGGCCTATTTCCAACTGCTGGACCACCAGCGGAACGACCAGCTGGCCACGTTCGTCACCAATGCCAACGACGTGAACATGATCGTGGAAGCAAACGGGGAACTGGTGCAGAAAAGCGATCCCGTATACCAAGTGCCTGCCGAAGGCGGGTTCTTCGGCGCGCACTTCTACGCCCCCGTAAAGCCCGTGCTGGGCCGCATGGTGCCCACCTTGTGGGCGAACGTGCTCCTGCTCTGGGGCATGACCCTGCTGCTGGCCCTGGCGCTGAAATGGAACTTCTTCCCTTGGCTGGTGGGCCGCATGGGCCGCCAGCAGGAACAGGCCGTGTGATGCCGGCACCGGGCCACGTGCCTATTTGTCGTCCACCTCCTCCACTTGGATCATCTTGAAGGGCAGGCTGATGATGGCCTGGTAATCTTCCCCGGCCTCCAGCATGTCCTCATCATCCACCTCGTAGTGCCAATGCACCTCCACGGCATGCCCGGCGTTGCGCACCTGCTCCAGTTTCTTGAACAGGTCCAGGATGCACTTGCTGCTGCTGGTGTTGAAGTATTCCAACTGCACCCGCAACAGGGTCTTTGCCTTGGGTGCCTGTGCATATTGGTCGATCCAATCGATCAAGGGGCGGTAGAACTCAATGGAGTTTTCCGGGATGGAGCGGCCGCGCAGCTCCAGCAGGCCCGTGGTGCTGTTGAAGTGGACCGTAGGGGTCTTGGGGCTTCCTTCAAGGAGAATGTCGTTCATGATGCAATGGGTGGTTCTTGGGAGCTATGTTCACGTTGAGGCTGAAGAAGGTATTGTTATTGTCCAAGGGAATAAACCCGTATTCCAGTTTGCGCCCGCTCCTGCGGGCCATGTCGATCAAGCCTAACCCTCCGCCGCCCGAGGGGCTGAAGGTACCATTGTTCAACGTGTTTTTGTACAGCTCGCGCAGTTCATCGGGCCCGCATCCGTTCAGCAGGTCCAGCCGTTGCTTCAGGGCATCCACTTCCGATTGCGCCATGGCGTTGCCCGTGAACACCGAATAGCCGCGCCCGTCGTGTGCGATCACCACTACGCCTTGGCCGCCTTCGCCATGCCCGGACGAACTGTCCGCCGCCGCCCGGTGCTTGTTGTGGTGGAACAGGTTGTGGAGGCATTCCATCACCACGTTGAACACCCGCTTGCGCACTGCGGGGGCGTGCTCGCTATGCTCCAGTTTCCGCTCCACAAGGTTCAGGATGGCCGCGATCAGGCCGGTTGAAAGCGCCCCCGTGAAGGAGAGCATGATCCGGTCCTTTTCAAGGTCGTCGTACAGGTCGAAAATGCGGTTCACCATGATGAAGGTGAATGGTCGGAGATGGGCACAGGGCAAAATAAGACCGCCAAAACCGCACGTGATGGAAAAGGGCGGCGGAGTTATCCACGGAATTGTGAACCTGCGGCAGCGCAAAGGGGGGCGGTGGGGGCCCGGGGAGGCTCGCTCCGGCAAGTATGCATACGGAGGGGGAGCGCGGCCCATGGAAGCGTCGCGGTGCGATCGGTTTCCGCAAGCAGGTGACCCGCTTTCCAGGCCTATCGGGTCTCCTTGTCTTGATAGGAAAGGCCCTGATGAGCGCTGAAGGCGCGACCGCATCGCTGCCCAACGCGCAAGCGTTGGGCAGCGATGCGCCTTGTCATCGGGGAGGGCTGTAGGCCCGACCTTACCGCACCTGGCGATGAGGCCGGGCCTTCAGCCCTGGCGATCGCGCATTTGGCATCCCGGCCCTACGCGTGAGCGTAGGGCCGGGATAATGCCGGGCGTTTGGCCCTAGTGGCAGCCTGCCCCTGCTCCGGAATCTCTTCCGTGTTATCCGGGGTGGCGGTGCAAGGCCCCGCGCAAGGAAAGGGATCGAGACCCGATGGCCCTGGCCTGCTTTCCGGATGAACTGCCTCTACGGAGTATTTTTCGCCCCCCTTCAGCACAATGGCCTGTTTCAATGGATGGTTCAGCACCCGGTGGTATGCCATGCTGTACAGCCATCGCGATGAACAGGATGCAGCCAACCTGGTGCTGCCCTTGATCGCCAAGGGCGGGTTGCTGCCCGGCCAGCGTGTGCTGGACATGGGCTGCGGGCGCGGGCGGCATGCGCAAGTGCTCAGCAGCAAGGGCCTGCACGTTACCGGGATCGACCTGTCGGTGGAAAGCATTCGGGAGGCCAAACGCCTTGTGCCGCAGGCGCGGTTTGAAGTGTTTGACATGCGGGAACCGTTTGCCGACGGGGGCTTTGATGCCGCCGTGTGCCTTTTCACCAGCTTGGGCTACACCGGGGAGGCACAGGATGATCAGCGCGCCGTGGATGCTGCGGCCATGGCCTTGAAGCCCGGGGGGCTGTACGTGCTGGACCTGATCAACGGGCGCTTTGCGGCCGATCACCTGGTGGAGCGGGAATCCGTTGCGGTGGAAGGGGTGCGTTTCCAAGTACGGCGCACGCTGGAAGGCCCCGGTATCATTAAGCACGTGCGTGTGGAGCATGACGGTGGGGTGGAGGAGTTCCAGGAGCGCGTGCATGCCTGGGCGTTGCCGGAGGTGGAGGCCATGGTCCGCAAGGCCGGCCTTCAAATTTTCGACGTCACCGATGGATCCGCCGTGCACGGGTTTGATGTCCTGCGCTCGGAACAAATGGTGGTCTGGGCCCGAAAGCCATCATGAGCCTGCCCTTGCTGATCGGCCTTTTCCTTGCGCTGCCGCTGGCGGCGGGGGCGTGGGTGCGGTTCAAAACCACGGACCCGCTGCATGTAAAGCTGCTGTTGGCGTTCAGCGGAGCCTTCCTGCTGGGCGTTACGGTGCTGCACATGCTGCCGGAGCTCTATGAGCGCGGCAGCCATGCGGTGGGGTTGTGGGTGCTCGGCGGCTTCATGCTGCAGGTGGTACTGGAGTTTTTCAGCCAAGGCATAGAGCACGGGCACGTGCATGTTCATCACGATGCGCGCGGGGCCCACCGGGCCTTGCCCATGCTCACCCTGGCCAGCTTGTTCATCCATTCCTTCACCGAAGGCATGCCCTTCGCGGACCCGCGCGTGGGCGGTGATACCGCCTTTGTGGCCGGTGTGCTGCTGCACAAGCTGCCCATGGCCATTGCATTGGCCACGGTGCTGCAGCGATCGGGCGTGGGCACCGCACGCTCCTGGGCCACCTTGGCCCTGTTTGCCCTTGCTGCACCGCTGGGCATCCTGTTCGGCCACCTGTTCGGCACGCAAATGGGCGAGGATTTCCTTACCGCCGCCTTGGCACTGGCCATCGGGATGCTGCTGCACATCAGCACCACCATCATCTTCGAGAGCACCCCGGACCACCGCTTTAATGCCAGGCGCTTCATTACGGTGCTGGCAGGTGCGCTGTTGGCCATCCTTACCGGCCATTGAGCGCAACGGGGCCGAAGGGGCAAGGGCGGGCCTTCTCCGGCAGGGCAGCCAGCACCTGCGCGCGGCGATAGCTGCTATTTCTGCATAGTGCAGGCGGAAACCGTGGCCGGTGGATGCACGTATAAGCTGCGCCGGTTCCTGCGCGTTGCGGGAATGGCACATGGAGGAAGACGCTGCGCATCACTATCCTGCACATGGTAACCACTTCCCGCACGTTCACACGGCTTGCCCTTGTTTCCTTGGTGGGCCTTGGGTTCTATTACGCCCACCTTTTTCTGGGCATGGTCTACAGCGCCTGGTTGTTCAGGGCACTGGCCGTGTGCTTCCTTATGGCCACCGTGCCCCTGCCGATCATTGCGGTGAACGACAAGAAACTTTTTCCGGCTTTGGAGAAGCCGCTCAAGCGGATGCTGGCCCTGGGGGCCATGCTCCTGCTGGTGCATCACTTTTTGATGACCTTCATCTTCGTGATGTTCCTGCCCGAGGGGCGGGTGTTCTGAACGGTGCCGGGCAAATTGAAGCGCAGGCGGGCAACCTTTTGTGCGAATCCTGCGTAACACCCTGCGAACTTAGGCCTGGCCTTGGAAGGCGGAAGCCTCCCCAACGAAGCCCGTAAGCTACGCAGCCAGGAAATTCGGAACGCGCCCCGTAAGGCGCGTTTCGTGTTTCATTCCCGTTGAGGCCGGGTTAGTGCTCAATGACGATGGAGTGGG
Organism: Bacteroidota bacterium; assembly: GCA_018266475.1. Lineage (GTDB taxonomy): Bacteria > Bacteroidota > Bacteroidia > Flavobacteriales_F > PHOS-HE28 > PHOS-HE28. The sequence goes on along the minus strand of JAFEAI010000004.1, from coordinate 24,581 downwards.
CGGAAGCACCCAATCCCTGCAGCAGGGCGCCCAGGTCGTTCACGAAGCGCTTTGGCCCGCAGATATAGAAGTGCTGGTCGAAGTTCTGTACCAGGGTTACCAGTATGTTGCGGTCAATGCGGCGCTCGGTGAAGCCGATCACTTGCTGGCGGGTGAAGATGTTGAGGAAGTTCCTGCCGAGCATGCCGGCAAGCTCCTCTTCCAAGATCACGTCCGCAGCGGTTTGGTTGGAGCAGACCAAGGTGTTGCCCAGGAGCTTCTTTTCCTTGTGCAATTCCCGCAGGATGGAGATGAAGGGCGTTACGCCCGTGCCGCCTGCAAAGAAGTATCCCGGGCCTTGATAGGTGATCGCGCCGAACGGATCGCCGATCAGCAGCTCGTCCCCCTTGTGGGCAAGGCCCATCTGGTGCGTCAGCCCTTGGCGCTCATCGTAGATCTTCACGATCAACTCCAGCGTCCTTGCACCGGGCAGTGAAGTGAAGGAGAACGGGCCCGAACGGTCGGTCCAGCCAGGCTTGTTCAATGCCACCCGTGCGGCCTGCCCAGGGGTGAACGTGTAGCCCTTTGGCCGGGTGAGCTTGAAGCGCTTGACGTTGTGGGTGATGAAGGCCGTATCCAGGATGGTGCAGCCGTAAGTGGGCGCGGGTTTCGTGGAAATATCAAATCCCGATGGTGCTGTTTCCGCTGCGTCTTCCATGCTTGCCCACGTGCCGGCTCAGCTCTTCATGTTGTCAAACTGCAGCGGCAGTTCGAAGTCCGCACCCCGCAAATGGGCCATCACGGCTTGCAGGTCATCGATCTTCTTCCCGGTTACGCGTACCAGGTCGTCCATGATCTGGGCTTGCACCTTCAGGCCCGTGTCCTTGATCGATTTCACGATCTTCTTGGCCGTCTCACGGTCGATGCCCTGTTTCACCTTCACCGAGCGGTAGAGCAACTTGCCGCTCGGTGCGGGCTCCTCCGAGAGGTCGAAGCTCTTTACGTCCACCTTCTGCTTGGTGCTGCGTTCCAAGAGAATGCCCAAAATGGCGTCCAACTTCAGATGGTCTTCGGTGGAAAGCTTGATGGTGAGCGCCTTCTTGTCAAATTCCACGGCACTGTTGGTGCCGCGCAGGTCATAGCGGCTCTCCAGTTCGCGCTTTACCGTGTTCACCGTGTTGTCCAGCATTTGCTGGTCCACCTTGGAGAGGATATCAAAACTCGGCATCGTGCTCGGTATTTCGACAAGTTTACGCGTTGCGGTCGAATCCGGATTGCCACACCACCGGTTCATGCCGATGAGCACGGCTGCACCGCACATGGATGCAGCCTGCCGGAACGGGTTGGGGAAATGCCTCCCCGGCCCCTATCACGTTAGCCGATCACCTCCGCCTGTGGATAGCGCTCCTTCCAAAAGGCGAGCTTCTTCAGGTCGGACAAGGTGATAACGGTACGTTGGTCCAACCGGACCTTGATCGCATGCAAGCCTTTGCGCACCGGTTGCGTTAGAATGATCTCTTTCTTTTTGCGTGGCATCTCGGTTCTTTTTCTTGGAGCACAGGCAATATCATGCCAAGGGATGCCGAACCATGCTCATTTTATGGTATGCTAACAAAATGACAGGATTGGACTTTGCGGCGTGCCAGGTTGGCGGTGATGCGGAATTCTTTGGGATGCTTCCTAAACGTGTTCACAGTGCGGCTGTCCGCCAAGGAATTGGCCGTGGAGGTATAGTGGCTGAAAGCGGGGAGGAGGCTCAACGCGAAAGAACCCGCCGGATCGTCGGCGGGTTCTTTCCTTTTTGGGAGCGGGCAAGTATGCCGCTGTGACAAACAATAGGGTCCAATCCCGGCCTTGTACCGCCTCCGCGATTTGTCACTGTAGCCTTCCTGCACGCCTGTTGGGAATGCGGAAAGTCACAATGGTATCACATCAACTGGCCATTTGGTTGTACACACGGCATGCACCACTGCAGACCTTCGGATCAGCCCAATGGGCGATCCGAAGGTTACATTGGTATTACTTGCTCACGGCCACGCGGAAGCTGGATTGGGTTCCGCTGTTGAAGACGAGGTGGAACGTGTAGAGGCCATTGGTGAGGCTGCCCAGGTCCATGGAAAGGATGTTGTTTCCGCCCACGGTAACCTGTTCATCCGCAACCTTGGCGCCTTTTGCGTCAAACACCTGCACCGTTGCCTTGCCGGACTGGCCGGCCACAGGAATGCTGATGCGGTTGGCAGTGGGGTTGGGGTACGGCGTAATCTCCACGTTGTTGATTTCATTGATGCCCACGGTGGCACTGCGCATTTTCACGCCCAATGCGGGTACTTCGCCGGTGGTCCAGCGGCTCCAGGCATCATCAATGGAGAGGCGCGTGGTGACTACACCCGTGGTGGCCTCGGTTTCTTCATAGTTTACCGTGTTGGTATGGCCCAAGAACATGTCAAGGTCGCTGGCGTTGGCGCAGAACATGTATTCCTGGCCGTCCACCAGCACCGTGGGGTCAAAGAAGGGGATGTACACCACTTGGCTGTTCAGGGTGGAATCCGTATACACGTACTCTCCGCTCATCACCTCGTTGGTGGTGCCATCGCTGTTGAGTTCGAGCATGCGTATGGTCAGCTGGCGGTCGGTGATCTTCAGGGGTGAATTCACCGAGGCGGCGGCATAGATGCCCTCTGCCCGCAGGCGGTGGGCGTTGGCATCCTGGAAGTAGGCGCAGATACCGTAGGATTGGTAGGTGCTGTTCGGCTTGTAGAAGCCGATCTGCTGGGGCAGGCCGTCGGTGCCTTCGGGGGAGTAGGAGAGCAGGGTGTCCACGGTCAGCGTGGTGGCATAGGTGTTGTCCGCAGCAAAATCGTCGGTGGTGGTAAGCTGTGCGGTATAGGTAAGCGCGTAGCGGCCGGAATATCCTGCCTGGGCGAACGTGGGCAGCGTGAAGTACACGCTATCACCCGAGGGAATGCTGGCCGGGCTGCTGGTTTCATCATAGACGGTGGTGCCGCCATGGGTAACGGTCGCCTTCAAGGTGGCTCCATCCTGCGCTGCCGTTCCATAGTTGTAGACCCAGGCGCCCAGTTGCACGCTGAATTCGTTTTCGTTGGCGGAGACCAATGCCGGGCGTGCGGCCTGCTCCGGGATCAGCGTTTTGGATTTCTCCATCGCCAGGTTGTTGGGGAACATGTTCAGCACGGTGCCGATCAGCAGTTCCACGTTGCCGGCCATCACCTGGTCATGGATGAGCGCTCCGTCGGCCTGACCGATCATCACCACGGGAATATGCACCTGGCTGCCGCTGGCACCGCCGGCCATGCCCACGGGGCCTCCGGCATTGTTCACGATCACCACGGCAATGGCACCTGCAGTCTGCGCATTCAGCGCCTTGGCGCCAAACTCACAGGTGCCGCGGTATACGATGGCAATTTTGCCCGCGATCTGCGCGGCATTGGTAAGCGTGCCGCACCCCAGGGAATCCGCCGCCGAGCCGTCGCGTACAATGGCGGCGTAGCCTTGTACGCGGTTGGCGGGCAGGCTCAGGTCCGGCAGCGCGCCCCAACTGTCCGCTGCCATAAAGGTCAACGGCCCGGAGATGCTGGGGGGTTGCAGTACGTAGGTGGCGATCTGTGCGTTGGCCGCCCATGCGGAGAGGGCCAAGCCACATGCGAGTAGGGTTCTTTTCATTGCTCGATGTTGTGAGGGGGTTAAGTCTTCAATGGCCAAAGATAGCCCCTATCCGGTTATCAACGGGTGAGTGTTCGATCAGGAATCCACGGATCAGGTCCAACCGTTCATTTTATAGTAAGCCAATGCGGTGCATTCCCGCAGGCAGGTGATCTCCAGCTTCAGGTTGTTCCAGAAGTTATAGCGCAGGCTTGTATGGCCGGAAACATCGGGAACCCACGCCTTGCCGCCTATGCGGCCGTGCCGGTAAGCGAGGTTGCTGAACAGCGCATGGTCAAAGGCCGGGGCACCGGCCACCCTGTGGAAGCCGGCCTTGCGGAAGGTGAGCAGGCTGCGGAGCATGTGCTCGGGCGCGGTGACCAGGGCAATGGGGCGGCCTTTCCACCCGGGCAGGGCGGCGGCCATGTCCAAGGCCTGTTCGCGCGTGTTCCTTCCGTGCATGAGCAGGGTGATCCGTGCGCGCTGCAGGCCTCTTAGGGCAAGTTCGTCCACCATTGCGCGCGCCAGGGCCGTGTCGTTGGGCAGTGCGAGCAGCACGTCTGCTGAAGGATGCTCCCTTGCTCGGAATGCCGCCTCGTGGCAGCGCATCAGCTCGTCGCCGGAAGGCATGCCGCTGCCTGAGAGCACCAGGATCACCTCCGTGCCGCTGCCGGCAAGCCCCCCCGCCGTGCCCAGCCAGCGGTGCAGCGTGAAGGGCAGCGGGGTGAAGGCAAGGGTGAGCATCAGCAGGGAGATGCCGCCCAAGGCCAGGGCAGCTGCCCTGCACAGCATGGCCAAGCGGTTGCGCAGGACCCGGGCCCGGGCACGCCATCCGGAAGCCACCGGTGGGGGAGGTTGTTGTGCGCACGCCATTCAATGCCTGAAATGCACGAACAGCCGCCCGTGGTTGTCGCGGTCCTTGTCGATCCGGTGGTACATCCGCTTGATGTGCGGCTGGTCAAGAAAGCGCAGCACCTTTTTCTTCAACTGGCCGCTGCCTTTGCCGGGGATGATCTCCAGCAAGGGGATGCGCCGGTCGGCACAGTGGTTCATCGCTTCGTTCAACGCCAGGTCGATCTGATCGCCCTTGTTGAAGATGCCGTGCAGGTCGAGCTTGTGCTTGCCCATGGGGTGTTCAGGTCTTCAGCACATGCAGCCCTGCGATCGCCGCCACTTGGTTTGGGGCCACCCCGGCCTTCTTGGCGAAGGTCTTCCACTTCTTCACCCCGGCCACCACCTCATCAATGATCGCACCGGCCTTCTTGATGTTCATGGCCTTGGCCACCGCCAGCAGGTCTTCACGCGAGATCCCATCGCGTTTGCCGTTGATGCTCATTTGGTGCTGCCGCAGCCAAAGGCTGTCCGGATGATAGGCAAAGGTGACGTCATAGGCCGGTGACAGGTGCCAGTCGCCTTGCGGGTCCATCAGGAAGGAGATGTTCTTGGTGTGGTCATCGCAGTTGCGGGCGACGGCATTGAAGCACATTCTGCGGAAAAGCTGGGCGGCATCAGGGTAGGGCAGGCCCAGCAGGCGCATCACCTGGAAGGCGTCCTCGTAACTGTACGCCAGCGGGTCGTTGTAGTCCAGATGCGCGATGCCGCAGAGCGTGGCCATGTGCATTTTGTGGGTGCGGCCTGCGGCGTCGATCACCCGGTCGAAGCGTTGGGTGAGGAAGTGCGCGCGCCCATGCTCCTCCAGGAGGCGGCTGGGCATCATCTCCACCCCGCAGGCCGTGGCCATCAGGTAGTAGGCATATTCGATGCGCCCGTAGCCTTGGGGGTCGCCCAGCTTGGCGTTGGTCACCCCGTCGAACTTGATCAGGCAGTAGGTGAAGCCGTGCAATCCGTCCACCTGTCCGCTGCGCACCTCGCCGGTGCCGGCATTGAAGGCCACGATCGCCTTTGCGCGCGCACCGCCTGCCGAAGTGCCCACCTGGATGATGTCCACCAGGGCGGCATCCTTCCCTTTGGCCTTGCTGGTCTTGAAGGAGGCCCGGTCATACAGCACATTTGTGGCCATGCGCACCAAGGCATCCACGTGCAAGGCCTCGCTGCTGGCCTCCAGTTCGTGGTGCGCAGGCTCGAACTCCAGCGCGCCCATCCCCCTCGAACCCGTGTAACAAAGGCGTTCCACGGGGTTTGAAGTGCCGGCACGGCGGTTCTGCCCGGCCAGCCACGCATTCATCAGTTGTTCGCCGAAGCGGTCGGGAAGGCTGTCGGCCAGCAGGCCGGGCAGGCCGCGGAAGGTCTCATCCTTCAAACTGCCGAACGCGAACACGCGGTCGCCGCCACCGGCATCCTTCAAGGGCATCATCAGGGGGGCCACGTCCAGGCCGCTGTGTACGAAGGCGCGGTCGTACTGGAAGCGGGCGCGGTGCTCCTTGTCATCCCATACCACGAGGCCTACGGTTTGGCCCCAAATCTTCACTGTTGCGTGGGTTACCATGTGCTTTTCCTGGGCTTAGGGGGAACCATGGCGGCCTTGTGCCGCGAGGCGCGTTTACGCTGCCTGACCTGGTATTTTGCTTGTTGCTCCACTAGCTGGTAGGGGGTGGGCTGGGGTTCCTCATGGAATGCGTTCAATACATCCAGCTTGCCGATGGCGCGCAGTACCTGTACCGTGGTAAGAAGGGTGGCGGCCCGGCCCGCCTCCAGCTTCACGATGGTGGTGCGGTCCAACCCTGCGCGCTTGGCCACTTCGGCTTGGCTCAGGTTGCGCTCCAGCCGCATGCGGCGAAGTTCTTTCCCAATATGGGAAAGGGCCTGCTGGTCAGAGAGCAGGTTCCAATCAATGATGTTTGTAGCTGTCATAATTGCTTCCCAATGCCACAATGTGAGTTCCCGGCTACAAATGTACGATACTTTTTTAATTTGATATTTTGCAATAATGATTGTACGAAGCATCGTTATGTTCAACTAATGCATATAAAGATGCTTAAAAACATCCATGCAAAACGCAATGTGTAAAGCACCTAGGATAGCAGGCCCCCCCGATCAGCCCTGCTGCCTTCGCAGTGCCTCCAGGACCCCCACCGCCGCCTTGGGGATCTTTGTGCCGGGGCCGAACACATCGAAGCATCCCGCCTTTTTCAGGAAGGCGAAGTCGTTGGGCGGGATCACGCCGCCGGCCACCACCAAGATGTCAGGGCGTTTCCAGGTCTCGCGCAATTCCTTGATCACCTCCGGCACCAAGGTCTTGTGCCCGCCCGCGAGGCTGCTGATGCCAAGCACGTGCACGTCGTTCTCGATGGCCTGCTTGGCCACTTCCTGCGGCGTTTGGAACAGCGGGCCGATGTCCACGTCGAACCCGATGTCGGCAAAGCTGGTGGCGATCACCTTGGCGCCGCGGTCGTGCCCGTCCTGGCCCATCTTGGCCACAAGGATGCGCGGGCGGCGGCCTTCCCGTTCGGCAAATTCGTTGCAAAGGCGCACGGCCTCGCGCATGTCGGGGTCGTTCATGGCTTCTGCTGCATAAATGCCGCTGATGGCGCGGGTGGTGGCCTTGTACCGACCGAAGGCCTGCTCCAGTGCATCGCTGATCTCCCCCAAGGTGGCGCGGGCGCGGGCAGCGTTGACGGCTAGTTCGAGGAGGTTGGACGAGATCAGTCGTGAGTCCTGAAGTCTTGAGTCTTGAGTCGTGTCCGGTCCGGACCCACGACTCATAGACTCACGACTCGTAGACTCACGACTCACAGACTCACGACTCATAGACTCACGCCGCCCTCCTTGAGCTGCATGAGCAAGTGCCTGCAAGGCTTCGGTCACCGCACGATCATCCCGGTTCGCACGAATCACCTTCAGCCGCGCGATCTGCGATTCCCGCACCGCCGTGTTGTCCACTTCCAGCAGGTCCATGGTCGTTTCATCGTCCGTCACATAGGCGTTCACGCCAATGATGTGGTCCTTCCCGGTATCGATGCGTGCCTGGCGTTTTGCGGCGGCTTCCTCGATGCGCATCTTGGGCAGGCCCGTTTCAATGGCCTTGCCCATGCCGCCGAGCTGCTCCACTTCCCTGATCCGCGCCCAGGCCTTGTGTACCAGCTCATGCGTGAGGCTTTCCACGTACCAGCTGCCGCCGAGCGGGTCGATGAACTTGGTGATGCCGCTCTGTTGTTGCAAGTAAAGCTGGGTGTCGCGTGCGATCTTGGCGCTGAAGTCGGTGGGCAGCGCGATGGCCTCGTCCAGCGAGTTGGTGTGCAGGCTTTGCGTGCCGCCCAGTACCGCCGCCAGCGCTTCCACGGCGGTGCGCGCCACGTTGTTGAACGGGTCCTGTGCGGTAAGGCTCCAGCCGCTGGTTTGGCAGTGGGTGCGCAGGGCGAGGCTCTTTTTGTCCTTGGCGCCGGCCTCGTGCAGCAATTTCGCCCAAAGAAGGCGGCCGGCGCGCATCTTGGCCACCTCCATGAAGAGGTCCATGCCAATGCCCCAGAAGAAGCTGAGGCGCGGGGCGAACTCATCGATGCCCAGGCCCGCAGCGATCCCGGTGCGCACATATTCCAGGCCGTCGGCCAGGGTGTAGGCAAGTTCCAGGTCGGCGGGCGCACCCGCCTCGTGCATGTGGTAGCCGCTGATGCTGATGCTGTTGAACTTTGGCATGCGCGCCGCGCAGTACCGGAAGATGTCGCCCACGATGCGCATGCTGGGAGCGGGCGGGTAGATGTAGGTGTTGCGCACCATGAACTCCTTGAGGATGTCGTTCTGGATGGTGCCCTGCAACTGCCCGGGGGCCACGCCTTGCTCCTCGGCCGCCACAATGAAGAAGGCCATGATGGGCAGCACCGCGCCGTTCATGGTCATGCTCACGCTCATTTTGTCCAGCGGGATGCCCTCGAAAAGGGTTTTCATGTCCTCCACGCTGCTGATGCTCACTCCCGCCTTGCCCACGTCCCCCTTCACCCGCGGATGGTCGGCGTCGTAGCCGCGGTGCGTGGCCAGGTCAAAGGCCACGCTCAGGCCCATCTGGCCTGCGGCGAGGTTGCGCCGGTAGAAGGCGTTGCTCTCCTCGGCGGTGCTGAATCCCGCGTATTGGCGGATGGTCCATGGGCGTATGGCATACATGCTTCCGTAAGGGCCGCGCAGGTAGGGCGGAATGCCTGCGGCAAAGTGCAGGTGTTCGTGGTTGGCGCTGTCTGCGGGCGTGTAGAAGGACTTGAGCGGGACCTCCTCCCTGTTGGGGAGTTGTACAGTAGCCTGTTGTTCGTTGTTGGTTGCCTGGCCGTTACGGGCATCCGGCACCGGATATCCGGCAAGCATGCCGTTCACCAGCACATCGGTCAGCTTCTCCACCGTGCAGGAGCCGCCCAACGGATCGGCCACGCGCCCCAGGAAGCCCTCGTCGCGCAGCAGGTTGTGGATGTTGCGTACGGCCCGCCGGGAAAGGGCTTCGCCTTCGGGCAGGGCCGGCGCCGGAATGTTCAGCCCGTCACAGCCGCCGATGATGGCGGCCACGGCTTGCAGGGTTGCGCGGAACAAGTTCTCATGCGGCGATCCGGGCACGCTTGGAAAGGTGGCCACGGCTTGTATCCAGATCTCCGGGGTGCCTTGGAATTGGGGCTCGAGGCTGCGGACCACCGTGGCCCAGGCCTCCCGAAAGGCGCGCACGCGGGCGGCTTCCAGCAGCAGGTCGTCGCCCAGGTGCAGCCGGAACTGCATCCGCCGGCACGCTTCTTCCATGCTGGCCCCCAGGCCCAATGCCTTTTCCAGGAAGGCGCGCCCTTGTGCAACGGCCTCGGCATCACCGGAGGTGGCATCCACCTCATGGATGCGCACATGCGGAAAGGCGGCCAGCTCCCCCAGCAGCGTTGCATCCAGCGGGGAGGGGATGAAGAGACTTACCTCATCGGCAGGCACGCCCTGGTCCATGGCCTGCTTCAGCACCCATTGCAGGGCCTGCCTGGTGCCGCCGGGCACCTGAATGTCGACGGCCCCAAGCCTTACATCCTTCAGCACTGCGGGCAAGTTGGCCATGGCCTTGCCGAAGATGCGCACGCCGTCGGCCCCGCCCATCAGCGCTTCCAGCAGGCGGTCGTTGGCATCAGGGTCGTCGGCGTTCACCGCCACCGTGGCGCGCCAGTTGTTTGCGTGGCGCTTGGTGCCCCGCCTGCCCCGGCCGGTTCCGCCAACATCCGCAGCGGTTTGGAAGGGGGGCAGCGAAGTGCCGTTCACCGGTACCTGCAGTGTGTACAGGTCCTTGCCCTTGAGCTCCTTCAGGATCACGGCCTCCCATTGCTCCCGCGTGGCGGGGGGGAAGTCGGCCAATAGCTTGTCATCGGTCATCGTGGCGAAGTTCGGTATCGGAGGCGGACCGCAATAATCCCGATGGCATGATCGGGCTTTTCCGGTATTCCGCCAAAGCTCGGCCATTGATGCCTGCCAACGCGTGTGCAGACTCCTTCCAGTGGTGGCTGCATGCCGTTCCCAGGGCTGATGTGCGGGGCAAGTACCTTTGCGGCAGACTTTCCTGCCCGTGTTCTCCAAAACCTGCGAATATGCCTTCAGGGCCACGGTGGAGCTGGCCCGGGCCTCTTGGGCCGGTGAACGCCTGACCATGCCGGTGGTTGCACAACGGATCGGCGCGCCAAAGGCATTTACCGCCAAGGTGCTGCAAGACCTGGCCAGGGCGGGCATCATCATGTCACAGCGCGGGCCCAATGGAGGGTTCGACCTTCCGCCCGCCCACGCCCGGCGGATCAACCTCCGCATGGTAATGGATGCGGTGGGCGGCGGGCCTGAGGATAATGCGTGCGTGATGGGGCTGGGTGATTGCAAGGCCTCCGACCCCTGCCCCATGCACCATTCATTTGAGCGGATCAAACAGGAGCTGGGCCATGTACTGGACACCACATACGTGCATGGTTTTGTGCAGGCATTGGAGCAAGGAGCGGAATACAAAACCTTGGCGGCAAAGCGGCAAGGCCAAACGGAAAATTGAACGCGGCCCTTCGCCATCACCAGGCCGGAAGACCGCCAGGGTACTACATTCGCCCCGCAATTTCACAACACCCGATGAACATCACCAAGGATTGCGTGGTTTCCTTCCACTACACGCTCACCAACGACCAAGGCGACGTGCTGGACAGTTCGGAAGGCCAGGAAGCCTTCACTTACCTGCACGGCGGCCAAATGATCGTGCCGGGGCTGGAAGTGCAGATGGAAGGAAAGGGCAAAGGCGCCAAGTTCAAGGCCGTGGTGCCGCCGGGCCAGGGGTACGGTGATTTTGATGAGCAGCTCCTGCAACGGGTGCCCTTGGACCGGTTTGGCGGGCAGGCAGTGGAGCCGGGCATGCAATTCCAAGCGGGAGAGCACGGCGTGGTGACCGTGGAGGAAGTGACCGGCACGGATGTGTTGGTGAACGCCAACCATCCGTTGGCGGGCGTTACGCTGCATTTCGATGTGGAGGTACGGGATGTGCGGCCCGCTACGGCAGAAGAGCTGGCCCATGGCCATGTACACGGCCCAGGAGGCCATCACCATTGACCGTGGGCGGGCGCACGCCGCATCGGCGAGGGCTAACGCTCACTTGGCCTTGGGCACCAGCACGAAGATGTCCTCGTTTTCACGCTTCATGAGGTACTGTTCCCGGGCGAACTTTTCCAGGAGCGCCTGGTTGCTGTTGATCTCGTGCAGCTGCTCGCGGGTGCTTGCGATCTGCGCGGAATAGCGGTCGCGTTCCTGCTTCATCTGGCCCAATTGGTGGCGCAGCTTGAGCATGGTGTACAGGTCATAGTCCGCAAACAGGCAGATCCAAAGCGCCATGGCGAGCAGTGCCGCACCATAGCGGTTGCGCAAGGCACGGGGCACAAAGCGGAGCACCTTCTCCTTCATGGGGTGAAATTGCACCAGGTGCAACGCCGTTCAGCGCCGCCGCATTGCATGCATCAACGATCGATCGTGTACAAGCATCAGCCCAGGAAGGGATAGCGGTGGTCGGTAGGGGGCACGAAGTTTTCCTTGATGGTGCGGGCGCTGGTCCAGCGGACCAGGTTGAGGTAGCTGCCCGCCTTGTCGTTGGTGCCGCTGCCGCGCGCACCGCCAAAGGGCTGCTGCCCCACCACGGCCCCGGTGGGCTTGTCGTTGATGTAGAAGTTGCCTGCCGCATGGCGGAGCGCCTCGGTGGCCTGCAGGATAGCGGCGCGGTCCTGGGAGAAGATGGCGCCCGTGAGCGCATACTCGCCCGTGGCGTCCACCAGCTTCAGGGTGTCCGTCCAGCGATTGGCGCCATACACGTACACGGTGAGCACCGGCCCGAAGATCTCCTCGCACATGGTGATGCTCTTCGGGTCTTTTGATTCCAGCACGGTGGGTTCGATGAACCACCCCTTGGATTTATCGTACTTGCCACCGGCAACCAGCTTGATGTTGGTCTTGTCCTTTTTGGCTGAAGCGATGTAGCCGCTGATCTTGTCGAACGCCTTTTCGTCGATCACGGCATTGATGAAGTTGGCGAAGTCGCGCGGGGATCCCATTTTCATGGCGGCCAGGTCTTCCAGCAGGGCCTTCTTCACCTGGGGCCACAGGTTGTCCGGGATATAGGCACGGCTTGCGGCACTGCATTTTTGCCCTTGGAACTCAAAGGCGCCGCGGCTGAGCGCCGTGGCCACGGCCACCGGGTCCGCGCTGGGGTGTGCCACCACGAAATCCTTGCCGCCGGTTTCACCTACGATGCGCGGGTAGCTGCGGTAGTTTCCAATGTGTTGCCCGATCTCGCCCCACACGGTGCGGAACACCTTGGTGCTGCCGGTGAAGTGCACGCCTGCAAAATCCCGGTGGCGGAAAATCGTGTCGCCCACCATTTGGCCGTCCACGTGGATCAGGTTGATCACCCCGTCCGGCAGCCCGGCGGCGCGGAAGATGTCCATGATCACCTGGGCGGAGTAGATCTGCGTGTTGGCGCATTTCCACACCACGGTGTTGCCCATGAGGGCGGGCGCGCTGGGCAGGTTGCCCGCGATGCTGGTGAAGTTGAACGGGGTGAGCGCGAAGACGAATCCTTCCAGTGCCCTGTATTCCAGGCGGTTCCACGTGCCTGCGGCGCTTTGTGGCTGATCGCGGTAGATTTGCGTCATGTAAGCCACGTTGAACCGCAGGAAGTCGGCGAACTCGCACGCCGCATCAATTTCAGCCTGGTATACGTTCTTGCTTTGGGCCATCATGCTGGCGGCATTGATGGCGTCGCGATAGGGTCCGCTCACCAGGTCGGCGGCCTTCAGGTAGATGGCGGCACGTTCGTGCCAGGGCATGTGCTCCCAGTCGCGCTTGGCCTTCAGGGCGGCATCTATGGCGGCCTTCACGTGCTTGGCATCCCCGTGGTGGCTCATGCCAAGCAGGTGGCGGTGGTCGTGCGGCATGGTCATCCGCCGCTTGTCCTTGGTCTCCACCGCCATGCCGCCGATCCACATCGGCGCATCGGTCAGGGTCTTCAGGCGGCGGTCATATTCGGCTTGTACGCTTTTGCGTTCGGGGCTGCCCGGCGCATAGCTTTTTACCGGTTCGTTATGGGGCGCGGGAGGGGTGAATATGGCGTTGCTCATGGCTGGATAATGCGGCAAGGAATGGATTGCGCGGGCGCAAAGATACCGCCGCTGCCAGCGCCGTTCAGTTGGCCGCGTGGGGCAGGTGCAGGCCAAAGGGGGGGATTTCCGCGAGGAACTCCCTGCCGGTTTCCAGGTCACGCATCCTGTAGGTGCCCTCCATGCGCCCCATGCCGCTGCGAAGCGGACAGAAGCTGGTGTAGGTGTATTGCTCACCCGGCGCCAGCACGGGTTGCGCGCCCACCACGCCCGGCCCTTCCACCTCGGTGCGCGGCGCCAGGCTGTCCGTGATCACCCAGTGGCGTGCCAGCAGCTGCACGGTGTGCGGGCCGAGATTGGCGATGGTGATGCGGTAGCTGAAGATGAAGCGTGCCTCCCCGGGCGTGCTCTGCGCGGGTTCATACCGCGCCAGTACGCTCACGCGGATGTTATGTGAAACGGAGGCCGGCATGGGCTGCGGGTCGGGAAAATCAACAACCGGGGCGGATCGTTGTGCGCGGAACCAGCGCCCGGGATCAGCCTTTGCGGCTGTTCAGGAAACGCAGGCCCATCAAGCGGTCGCACCGCAGCTGGTAGTCGCGGACGTAAACGAGCACGAGGTAGTCATTTTCGGTCTGGAAGTGCGAGCCTTCCAGCAAGCTCAGGTCCGGCACGGTGGACCCGTTCGGAAGGAATGCGTACACGTAGTCCAGGTAGCCTTGCTTCAGCAGGACCCGCGCCGAGTAGGCCTTTTTTTGTTCATCCCAGGCACAGCGGAATTCCTTCTTGCATTGAAAGTCGCTGATGCCGCCGTACACGTACACGTCACCATTGGCCTGCTCGGTGGTGCGTGGCAGGGTGAAGTCCACGTAGATGTAGTCCGCGCCCAAGGGATCCCCAGGCGTCAGGTCGTTCTTCACGAGGTACTTGCCGTTGATGTCGGGCAGGTCCAGGTATACCTTGAACTCGCGCTTTTCGTCGGGGAGCAGGAAGGCTTCCACCAACCCTTCCGGCGAGGTGGCGTAGCGGCTTACGTGCAGGGTGGCGTACCGCAGGTTCTTCAGGTCCACGCCGCGCCATTCGTTGTTGCCGGTGAACAATCCCTCCTTGGGCTGGTCATAGATCAGCTCCGCGTCACGGATGAATTTCGGGTTGAACCCCGTGCGGGCATCGTCCCAGCGGTTGTTCTGCAGCACCGTTACGTGCAGGTCGCTGAAGGGGTCCGGCACCGTGATGCCGGCATAGCGGAGGGTGAGGTCGAGCTGTTGGTCCATGTCGCGGCGCTCCACGTTCCGCGTGGGTACGATGGAAGCATCGATCTGCACGCGGTCCTCGAACACCAGGAAGCGCCGGGTGAGCACCAGGTCTTCCTGATCGGTGCCGCGGAACACCTTCATGAGGTAGTTGCCCGCCACCGTGGGGCGCATCATGTCATTGGGGAATTCAAGCTCGTATTCCAGGAAGGGTTGCAAGGTGTTGAAGCTTTGCCGCGGGGTGGGCACAAAATCCGTGGGCATGCCCTGGATGTACTGGCTTGCGGACAGGTCGCTGGGTTGCCAGTCCGCGTTGCAGTGAACCACGGTGTAGCTCAGGCTTTGGGCATCGGGGCTGAAGTCGTCGAAGCGCAGCACCAAAGGTTCCTCGCCGCCCAAGGCGATGATGGCCGGTGAGAGCTCGAACCCCTTTTTGAACAACTGCACCGTGTGGATGGTGGGCACATACACCCGGTCGTTGTACTGGATCTCCTTGGTGGAGTAGTAATCCTGGCTGCTGCTGATGGCCGGTTGTGAAGCTGTGCAGGAAGCCAGGGCAAGCAGCAATGGGCACCAGTTGCGGAAATGGTCAAGGGGATGTGTTGCGGCCATGGTGCTGCAAAGGAAACGGACAAGGAGGAAACGTGATTGGCCGCGTTGCCGGAGAATGGCTTCGCGCTTTCGTAAAGGAGGCTTCAACGCTACAGTCCGCTTCGCGGCTTGTGATGCCAAAAGCCTGAACGGTGCTTGGAGCAAGCTCCGCACCGCCCAGGCTTTTGGCATCGCCCGCTGCGCGGGCGGCGTTGGCGGAGAGGGAGGGATTGCGCGAGGCGCGCTTTCCCGGAGGGGGGAGGCTTCGATCTGCGACCTGCTTCGCAGGTCCCGCAGGAATGTCAACGCCCGCTTGCCAAGCGAGCTTGCCCGCGGCCTTTGCCATTCCTGCCGCCGCTTCGCGGGGCAGATCGGCGGAGAGGGAGGGATTGCCCGAGGCGGGCTTTCCCGGAGGGGGGGCTTCAACGCTACAGTCCGCTTCGCGGCCTGTGATGCCACAAGGCTGAAGGGTGCTTGGAGCAAGCTCCGCACCCTTCAGCCTTGCGTCATCGCCCGCTGCGCGGGCGGCGTTGGCGGAGAGGGAGGGATTCGAACCCCCGGTACCCTTGCGGGCACTTCTGTTTTCGAGACAGACCCGATCGACCACTCCGGCACCTCTCCTAAAAAACGATCAAGCGGCGCATACGGCACAGCGGACCGCACCGGGCACCACCACTAATGGCCGTGCTGTTCAGCCTGCTTCTTCTCATCCCTGGCCCCATCCACCAGGAAGTAGCCCAGGAACACCAGCACCACCAGCACCACGAAGCTGACGATTCCCTTGGTGTTGCTGATGCCGTCCGTGCTGATGATGGAGAATTGCAAGGGCACCAGGAAGGCCACAAGCCAAATGACGTATCCGAGTATTCTGCGTTTGTTCATGGGTTGCCGGAATGCTGGGCCAAAGTAAGCAGGAAGTCCAATTGGATGACGCGATGGGTGCCGGGCTTAGTGCCGGTTTGCCATGGGCACATAGTCGCGCTTGTTTGCACCGATGTAGACCTGGCGGGGGCGGCTGATGGGCTCCTTGTCGCCAACCATTTCCTTCCACTGGGCGATCCAGCCCGGGAGGCGGCCCAAGGCGAACATCACCGTGAACATGCGGGTGGGGATGCCGATGGCCCTGTAGATGATCCCGCTGTAGAAATCCACGTTCGGGTACAGTTTGCGCTCGATGAAGTATTCGTCCTTCAGGGCCACTTCCTCCAGCTGCCGGGCGATATCCAGCACGGGGTCGTTCACGCCCAGCCGCTTGAGGATCTGGTCGCTGCTCTTCTTGATGATCTGCGCCCGGGGATCGAAGTTCTTGTACACCCGGTGCCCGAAACCGAAGAGGCGGAAGGGGTCGTTCTTGTCCTTGGCCTTGTCCACCCATTTGCGGATGTCGCCGCCGTCGTTGCGGATGGTCTCAAGCATCTCGATCACCTCCTGGTTGGCGCCGCCGTGCAGCGGACCCCACAGGGCGGCGATGCCGGCGGAGATGGCGCTGTACAGGTTGGCTTGCGAACTGCCCACCATGCGCACGGTGCTGGCGCTGCAGTTCTGCTCGTGGTCGGCGTGCAGGATCAGCAGCTTGTTCAATGCGTCCACCGTGACAGGGTCCGGCACATAGTCCTCCGTGGGCAGGCCGAACATCATGTGCAGGAAGTTCTCCACGTAGCCCAGCTTGTTGTTGGGGTACATGGTGGGGTGCCCCAAAGTGTACTTGTAGCTGATGGCGGCCAATGTGGGCATCTTCGCGATCAGGCGGTAGATGGTGCGCTCCACGTCCTTGCTGGGCCGGTTGGGCGTTTGGCTCTTGGGATAGAAGGTGCTCAGCGAGCTTACCATGGCCGAGAGGATGCCCATGGGGTGGGCGTTGCTCGGATAGTACTCGAAGAACCGCTTCATGTCCTCGTG
This sequence comes from Bacteroidota bacterium, assembly GCA_018266475.1. Lineage (GTDB taxonomy): Bacteria > Bacteroidota > Bacteroidia > Flavobacteriales_F > PHOS-HE28 > PHOS-HE28. Next base: position 7,693 of record JAFEAI010000004.1, on the reverse strand, counting down.
TACCAGCGAGTGGTAGCGGATGTTGCCTTCAAACTCCTGGAGCTGCTTGGCGTTGGGAAGTTCCCCGTTGAGGATCAGGTAGGCCACCTCTGTGAAGCTGGCCTGCTCGGCAAGCTGTTCAATGGGGTAGCCGCGGTAGCGGAGGATCCCCTTTTCGCCGTCCAGGAAGGTGATGGCGCTGGTGGTGGCCCCGGTGTTCTTGTAGCCGATGTCCAAGGTGATCAGCCCGGTCTCCGCGCGCAGCTTGCTGATGTCGATCGCCTTTTCACCCTCGCTGCCGGTGATGATGGGGAACTCGTAGGTCTTGCCCTCCACAATGATCTTCGCCGTCTCGCTCATGTTGTTGCTTGCCGTAATAGGGGTCGGAGATTGAAATCGTGCGCGAAATTAACGGATCGCGGCCTTGCATCGGTCCTTGCTTGCCGATTATTTCCAAGCAGTTTCCGGGGCCGGGGCCAGGCCCTGCGCAACAACGCCCCCGCAAGGAGGGGTTGCCATGGGCGGGGATGCGGCTTGTACATGAAAAGGGCCGCATTGCTGCGGCCCTTTTGCATAGCAGGGGCGAATGCGTTTAGTGGGTGCTGGGAGCCATGGGGCTCGCCGTCTTCACCGGTGAGGTGGGGGCAGGGTTCTCAGCGCCTTTCACCTCGCCTTGGATGCGCACCACCTTGGTGGGGGCATTGGTGGCGTTGCTGGTGATGGTGACCGACTTGTTGATGGGTCCCACGCGGTTGGTGTCGTACTTCACCGTGATGATGGTGGTGGCGCCGGGGGGCACGGGTGCCGTGTCGCACTTGGGCACGGTGCAACCGCAGGAACCTTGGCAGTTGGTGATGATCAACGGCTGGTCGCCGGTGTTGGTCACCTTGAACTCGCAGGTGCCGTTGGCCCCTTGGTCAATGGTGCCGTAGTCATGCACTTCCTTGTCCAGGCTGATCATCGGACCGCTTCCGCCCACGGTGCGGGTGTTCTCTTGGGCAAAGGCACCCAGGAACAGGGCGCTGAGGCTGAGGGTGGCAATGAGCTTCTTCATGTGGTTGCTTGATGGTTGTGGTTTCAGTGTGCTTTTCAAAGGTGATGCCAGATCATGGGCCAAGCCGTGGCTTTAACCAAAGATTAACAGGCCTTAGTTGCTTGTGGGCGCCATGGGGCTGGTGGCCTTCACCGGTGAGGTGGGCGTGGCATCGGCCGGTGCCTTTACCTCGCCCTTGATGCGGACGATCTTGGTGGGGGCGTTCACGGCGTTGCTGGTGATGGTGACCGATTTGTTGATGGGACCGGTGCGGTTGCTGTCGTACTTTACGGTGATGATGGTGGTGCCGCCAGGGGCCACGGGGGCCAGGTCGCACTTGGGCACGGTGCATCCGCAGGAACCCTTGCAGCTGCTGATGATCAGGGGCTGGTCGCCGGTGTTGGTCACCTTGAACTCGCAGGTGCCGTTGGCGCCCTGGTCGATGGTGCCGTAGTCATGCACCTCCTTGTCCAAGGTGATCATGGGGCCGCTTCCGCCCACGGTGCGCGTGTTGTCCTGCGCAAAGGTGCCCAACGCAAGGGCGGCCAGGCTGAGGGTTGCAAAGAGCTTTTTCATCTGCGGGGGTCGGGTTTTTACTGCTATGGATGGCAAAGGTTGGGCCGTTGCCCTGGGCGGCAAGGGTGATTAACCAAAGTTTAACAGCGGTGCAGGTCCGCGCCCTGCGCGGCTTTGCGGCCGGCTATCGAAGGCCCTTGGGCTTCGGCTTTCCTTCAGCCTCCCACTTCAGTTCGGTGTCCAGCACCTGTTCGATCTTGCGGCTGTCGGCCCACGTGCCGCGAAAGATCAGCCGCCCTTCGCCGTCGATCACGTACGCGCCGTTCGGCACGCGCCCATAGGCGGTGAACACGTTGTCGTCCATGCCATCAACCAGCACGGGGAGCTTGGTCAGCTTTGCAAACTCCTGCGCATACTTCATTTTTTGCTCCATGCTGGCAGGGGCCGGGAAGGCGCGGTAGTTCTTCTTGTCACCGGGGTGCAATTCCCTGCCGTAGATTACGAACAGGTCCACCTTTGAGGTGTCGTATTTCGCCAGCAGCTTGTCCCAAAAGGGCAGTTGCGCGCGGGCGGGCGGGTTGCTGATGCTGCCGAACATGAAGGCGCGCAGCTTGCCTCTTTGGGCGGCCAGGTGGAAAGGCTTGCCATTTTGCACGCAGGGCAGCGTGAAGTCGTGCATCGCCGGGACCATGCCGCCCCCTTCGCTGTAGGCTTGGATGTCCTTCACCGTGGCGCGGATCATCTTGTCGAAGTTCATGTGCCACATGCTCACTTCGTGCCGCATGGCCTTGATCTCCGGCTTGGTATAGCCGTTCAAGAAGAAATCAAGGTCATCATTGAAGCGCAAGCCGCCGTTCACGTAGGCGGGCACGGGGTCCCAGTTCTGCACCTGTGCAGCCAGGGGAAAGGCGGCCAGCAGGAAGATCGGAAGCAGTTTCCGCATGGGGTAAAAGTAGCGCAGCCATCTTTGCCCCATGCGGTGCATATCGACCTTCTTCGGGCTGGCGGTTTTCATTTCCGCACAGGCGCAGGACTACACCAGTTATTTTACGGGGAATCCCGTGGATGTTTCACCGGAACCGTTAAGCGGGACGTGCATGATGGGCGGTGCCACGGAGCACGACGGGGCCATGGCCTGGTTCCTGGCGCGCGCCAACGGCGGGGACGTGCTGGTGCTGCGCGCCAGCGGCTCCAACGGGTACAACAACTACATGTACAGCACGCTGGGCGGGGTGAATTCCGTGGAGACCATCGTGTGCCACAATGCAAATGCCTCCACCGCTCCCTATGTGCTGGACCGGATCGATCGGGCCGAGGCCATCTGGTTCGCAGGGGGAGACCAATGGAACTATGTGGGCTATTGGCGCGGCACGCCGGTGGCCGCGCACATCAACCAGGCCATCACGCAGCGGCACATTGCCATTGGCGGCACCAGCGCGGGAATGGCCGTGCTGGGCAGCTATTATTTCAGTGCGCAGAACGGCTCCGTAAGCAGCGCCACCGCGCTGGCCAACCCGTACAATGCCGCAGTTGCCGTGGATGGAACACCGTTCCTGGAGGTTCCGTTCCTGGCCGGCGTGATCACCGATACGCACTACGACAACCCCGACCGCCGGGGACGGCATACCGTGTTCCTGGCGCGGATGGCCACGGATGCAGGGTTGACGGCGCGCGGCATTGCCTGCAATGAGTATGTGGCCGTTACGGTGGATCCCCAGGGCATCGCCCACGTGTGGGGTGATTGGCCGAACTACCAGGAGTACGCCTACTTCCTGCAGGTGAACTGCCAGGAACCGAATGCCCCCGAGGTGTGCGCACCGGGGCAGCCCCTTACCTGGCAGCGCGATGGCCAAGCCGTTAAGGTGTACAAGGTGCCGGGCCTCATGCAGGGGGGCAATTGGTTCAACCTGAACGATTGGAAAACCGGAAGTGGCGGCAGCTGGGAGCACTGGACCGCGGAATCGGGACTCTTCAGCGCCCAGCAGGGCACCGTGGTGGAATGCGGACCTGTTACGGCGGTGGCGGCCGGGGATGCGCCTGCACTTGCCTGGTGGGACAAGGAACGGCGCGAGGCGATGCTGCATGGCCTGCCGCCCGGTGCTGTGTTGCGCGCCTTCCTGCCGGATGGGCGCAGGGTGCCGCTGGAAACATCCCCGCAGCCGGATGGCGGCCAAGTGGTGAAGTTCGGCAACATGCCCGCCGGCGTGGTGCTGCTGCAAGCCGCCTGGCCGGCCGGGCACGCCACCTGGCGCGGCGTTTTCTAAAGCAGGGCTGCGGCGGCGGGTTCCCCGTGCCGCCTATTTCCTCCGGCTGGTAAATGCCTTTTGGAACTCACCGAACTCCTGCTTGGTGTAGGCACCATCGCCGAAGAACACCAGGATGGGCTCGATCTGCTCAGGTGTCATGTAGCCCTGCACCGGGGCGAGCACCTGCCCCTCGCTGTTCATGTAAACGATGGTGGGGTACGCTACCCGCCCGTTCACCGGGGCTATGGCCATGGTGAGGTCGTGCGTGCCGTTGCGGCTCCCTTTCATTGCAGGGTCATACGTGGGGTTGGTATAGGTTTTCCCGTTGTATACCACCGGGTCCCTGCCCTCGGCGTCAAACTTCACCGGATGGTAGTGGCTGTTGATGTAGTCCGCCGTTTGCTGGTCGCCGAAGGTGTTCGCGCTGAGCATGCGGCACGGCCCGCACCACGTGGTGTACACATCGATCAGGATCGGCTTGCCGTCCTTCTTCGCCGCCTTTTGGGCCGTGGCCAGGTCGGTCCACTTTACGGGTGAAGCGCCTTCGGATTGCGCCCGTGCCGGTAGCGCGGCAAGGATCAGCAGGGCGGCGAAGGCTACGGAGGGGAGGTAGGGAAAGCGCATGTTCATGTGGTGCAAAGGGCAAGGACTGTGCCGGGTTTTGGCTGTGGCGTGCAACGGTCAGTGGATCCCCTTCATCAGCTTGCGCACGCCCGGCGAAATGGCGATCAGCAGGATGCCGGCGCCCAAGGCGTACCAGGCTAATTGATGGTAGCCGGAGGTGTAGGAGACGAGCTTGGCGTAGTTTGATGCGTTGGGGTCCGCAGTGCTCATGCCTGCGCCAAGCAGGCCGGCCACGTACTGCCCGTAGGCACTGGCCAGGAACCACATGCCCATCATCAGGCCCTGGATGGATTGCGGGGAGAGCTTGGTCATCAGCGACAACCCGATCGGCGACAGGCTCAACTCGCCGAAGGTGATGATGAAGTAGCCCAGGGTGAAGATGTCCAGGGAGGTCATGCCGTCGGCATCGGCGAAGAAGATGGTGGCGTAAAAGGCGTAGAACGCCCCGGCCAGCAACAGGAATCCGAGGCCGAACTTCACCACGGAGTTGGGCTCCAGCTTGCGCTTGGCCAACCAAAGCCAGAGCAGGCCCACCAGCGGGGCGAACACGATCACGAAGACCGAATTTGAGCTGTTGTTCACCACGTTGGGGTCCATGGGGATCCCCAGCAGGCTGTGGTTGAGGTTCTTCAGGGCGAAGATGCTGAGCGATCCGCCGGCCTGCTCAAAGAAGGCCCAGAAGATGATGGAGAAGAGGATGAACACCATGGCCGCGCCTATGCGCATGTTCTCCTTGGTGGTGAAGCGGCGCATTTCCCAGGCCAGGTATACCAGCGTGGCCGGGCCGATGATGTACATGAACAGGTCCGTGTAGCGGGTGTTGGTCACCATCTTCAGGATAAAGGGGATGGAGACCAGGGATCCTATGTACACCAGGCCCTCATACAGCCGCCTGCGCGTGTTGGGCACATTTGCTCCGAAGGGGGACAGGCCGATGGGGCCCAAATGCGCCCGGGTGAAGAGGAAGTTGATCAGGCTGATGGTCATCACCACGCTCACTAAGCCGAATGCCAGCGGCCAGCTGTGGTATTTGCCCACCCAGATCATCAGGATGCCGCCCAGGAGCGCGCCCAGGTTGATGGCGGAATAGAACAGGCTGAAGCCCGCATCGCGCCGGGGGTCGCCTTCCGGGTAGAGCTGCCCCACCATGGTGCTGATGTTGGGCTTGAAGAAGCCGGTGCCGATGATGAAAAAGCAGGTGCCTATGTAAAAGAACTCCGTGGGCGATACCGCGATCACCAACCCGCCGGCGATCATCAGCAGGGCGCCCCAGAAAAGTGATTTGCGGAAGCCCAGGACCTTGTCGGCGAACACGCCGCCCACAAAGGTGAAGGCATATACGAACGCCTGGATGGCGCCGTATTGCAGGTTGGCCTTCATGTCGTCCAGCTTCAGCTGGGTCACCATGAACACGGTGAGCATGCCGCGCATGCCGTAGAAGCAGAAGCGCTCCCACATTTCGCTGCCGGCCAGGTGCCAAAGCTGCCTGGGGTATTTGCCCTTGAACCCGTGGATCTCCGCTAAGGTGTACATGGTGTGCCGGGGCGGTGATGCCGTTTTGCGGGCCGCTCGCGGAGGCAAGTGTAGTGAAGAATCCGGAGGGGCAAGGGGTGCGGTGCCTGGCCCTGCCGGACGGTGATGGCGGAAGGAGGCCGGCCTGGCGGGGGCGGGCCGGCACGCTGCTCAATGGATGTTCTTCTCGCGCATCACCGCCTTCAGCCAACGCAGCAGGGCAAAGAGCATCAGGGCGGCGGCCAAGGCCAGCGCGAAGTTCATCACGAAGAAATACGCCTTGTGGTCGAAGCTTTCCCACAGGCCGCTAAGCATGCCGCTGAGCTTGTTGCCCACCGAGGTGCTCAGGAAGAAGCCGCCCATCATCAGCGCGGTGATGCGCGGGGGGCTGAGCTTGCTCACCAAGGAGAGGCCCATGGGGCTTAGGCACAGCTCGCCCACGGTGATCACGCCGTAGCTGGCGATCAGCCACCAGCTGCTGGCCTTTGAGGCCAGGTTGTTGCTGGCCTCCACGGCACCCACCATCACCAAGGCCGAAAGGGCGGTGATCACTAAGCCGATCGCGATCTTGGTGGGGGTGGCCGGTTCTTTGCCCCGCGCGCGCATCCACCCCCAAAATCCTACGATCACCGGGGTGAGGAGGATGATCCAAAAGGGGTTGATGCTCTGGTAGAGCTGGGTGGCGTACAGCTTCATGCTTTGCCCTTGCCCGGGCTGCTGCCCCGGCGGGATGTTGCTGAAGTAGGATTTGCTGGCGGCGTTGCTCGCGGGGCCGTTGTTGGTCACGGTCTCGGCCAGGTTGGCCCGGTCGGCCAGGCCGGAAATGGCTGCCGGCATCTCGCGGTCGGTGTAGTCGCGGGCCCATACGGTGAGGGCATCGCCGTTCTGGTGGAACACGGCCCAGAAGATCACCAAGCAGCCGTATACCGCCAGCAGGGCGCCGATGGGCCGCTTGTCCTCCGCATTGGCCTTCAGGTACAGGCGGACGAAGAAGTACACCACGGGGATGCAGCCGAAGATGAAGGCGTCGTTGGTGTCGGAGCCGAGCACGTTGCCGGGGATCAGGTAGCCCAGCACGCCAAAGGCGAACATGGGCGCAAGCGTGCTCAGCAGGATCTTGGCCGTGCCCATGTCACCGGGCTGCACCGGCCTTATCACGTCGGCATGCTTCACCCAGCGCTGGCCGCCGGCAAAGATCAGTACGCCGATGAGCATGCCCGCGCCCGCTGCGGCGAAGGCATGGCCCCAGCCGTACTTGATCTGCATGTAGGCCGCCACGAAGTTGCATACGAAGGCACCGATGTTGATGCCCATGTAGAAGATGTTGTAGCCGGCATCCTTGTTGGCGCGGTAGCGGTCGTCGTTGTACAGGTTGCCCACCAGGGTGCTGATGTTGGGCTTGAAGAAGCCGTTGCCCAGGATGATCAGCAGCAGGCCGATGTAAAAGGCGGTGGCATCATGGATGGCCAGGGTGAAGTAGCCTGCCGCCATCAGCAGGCCGCCCAGCAGGATGCTCTTGCGGAAGCCCAGCAGCCGGTCCGCCAGCAGGCCGCCCACGAAGGGCGTGAGGTACACCAGGCCCAGGTAGGTGCCGTAGATGTCGCTCTTCTTCAGTGCGCTGAAGCCCATGCCGCCGCTCTCCCATCCGTCCAGCATGTACAGGCTGAAGATGCCCAGCATGAGGTAGTAGCCGAAGCGTTCCCACATTTCGGTGAAGAAGAGCACGTAGAGGCCCTTGGGGTGCTTGCCTGTGGCGGCCATGGTGGTGGGTGATGCGGTGTGG
>JAFEAI010000049.1 GCA_018266475.1 Bacteroidota bacterium | reverse complement strand
TACGAGCACAACTACCCGCACTGCTGGCGCACCGACAAGCCCATCCTCTACTACCCGTTGGACAGCTGGTTCGTGCGCAGCACCGCCAGAAAGGAGCGCATGGCGGAGCTGAACAAGACCATCCGCTGGAAGCCCGAAAGCACCGGCACGGGCCGCTTCGGCAACTGGCTTGAAAATTTGCAGGACTGGAACCTGAGCCGCAGCCGCTACTGGGGCATCCCGCTGCCCATCTGGCGCACCGCCGACGGCAGCGAGGAGCTTTGCATCGGCACGGTGGCGGAACTGAAAACGGAGATCGCCCGCGCGGTGAAGGCCGGCGTGATGACCGCAGATCCGCTGAAAGACTTCGATCCCGAACGGCCCACCGCCGAACAGTACGACGGCATCGACCTGCACAAGCCCTACGTGGACCGGATCACCTTGGTAAGCCCCGGCGGAAAGCCGATGAAGCGTGAAAGCGATTTGATCGACGTGTGGTTCGACAGCGGCAGCATGCCCTACGCGCAATGGGGGCTGGACTACGCGAAGCTGAAGGCCGGCGACCCGCGTCCGTTCAACGCGCCGTTCGCCGCCAGTTATCCGGCCGATTTCATCGCCGAGGGTGTGGACCAGACCCGCGGCTGGTTCTACACGCTGCACGCCATCAGCACCTTGGTGTTCGACCAGGTGGCCTACAAAGCCGTGGTGAGCAACGGCCTGGTGCTGGACAAGAACGGCCAGAAAATGAGCAAGCGCTTAGGCAATGCCGTGGACCCGTTCACCACGCTGGACCAGTACGGCGCCGATGCCGTGCGCTGGTACATGATCAGCAACGCCTCGCCGTGGGACAACCTGAAGTTCGACGCCGACGGCATCACCGAAGTGCAGCGCAAATTCTTCCGCGCGCTCTTCAACACCTACAACTTCTTCGCCCTCTATGCCAACATCGATGGATACGACTCCTCTTCTCCCTCGGAGAAGGGGCCGGGGGATGAGGGCAACTCCCCTTCTCCTACCCTGAGCGGAGCCGAAGGGGAGAAGGGGTCGGGGGATGAGGGCGCATTGACCGAATCCGACCGCTGGATCCTCTCCCGCATCAACAGCGTGATGCAGCAAGCGGAGGCCAGCTTCGCGGAATACGAGCCCACGCAGGCCGCGCGTGCCATCCAGGATTTCGTGGTGGAGGACCTCAGCAACTGGTACGTGCGCCTGAACCGCCGCCGCTTCTGGAAAGGAGAGCTGGGTCCTGATAAAACGGCTGCATTCCAAACCCTGCACCGCTGCCTGACGGTGGTGGCCCAGCTCAGCGCGCCCATCGCGCCCTTCTTCAGCGATCGCCTGTACCGCGATCTCTGCGGCACGAGCGTCCACCTGAGCGATTGGCCCAAGTACGACGAAACGCTGATCGACACCGAACTGGAGCAACGCACGGCCCTGGCGCAGAAGCTCACGTCATTGGTGCTCTCCATCCGGAAAAAGGAGGGGCACCGCGTGCGCCAGCCGCTGCGCAAAATGCTGGTGCCTGCTACGGATGCCGCCATGCGCGGGCGCTTGGAGGCCATTCGCGAACTGGTGCTCAGCGAAGTGAACGTGAAGGAGCTGGTGGTGCTGGATCCCGACGAAAGCAAGCTCACCAAGAAGATCAGGCCCGATTTCAAAAAACTCGGTGCCCGCTTAGGCAAGCTGATGAAGGGCGTGGCGGCCCAGGTGAACGCCTTCAGCCAGGCACAGGTTGCCGAACTGGAGGCCAGGGGCCGCATGCTGCTTTCCGTGGACGGACAGGAAGTGGAGCTGCTGCGCGAGGAGGTGGAGATCACCGCTGACAACGTGCCCGGCCTCAGCGTGGCCAGCGACGGCGCTTTGACCGTGGCGTTGGACATCACCCTGGACGAGAACCTGGTGCAAGAGGGCATCGCCCGTGAGCTGGTCAGCCGGATACAGGGCCTGCGGAAGGAGAGCGGATTGGAGGTGACGGACCGGATCAAGCTGCATATTCAGCGGGACGGAGGCGGGATGATCGATCGGGCGGTGGAGGCCCATGCGCGCTGGATCCTGGCTGAAACACTTGCGTTAACTCCTGAGGACGAGCTACTTGTAATATCGCCTGAAAAATCGGGCGGTGCCTTGGCGGAAGTGGAGGTGGAAGGTGCCGGGAAATGCGTGCTGGCTTTGTCCAAAGCCGTTTTTTAAGCGGTGGAATTGCCTATATTCGCGGACCACTAAAAAAGGGCCAGCATGGCAACCAAGAAACCCGCGACCAAACCGGCCAAGAAAGCGGCTGCCAAAAAAGCGGCCAAACCGGCTGCGGGAAAAAAGCAGGCCGTTGCCAAGGTCCCGGCCAAGAAGAAGGAAGTGCCCAAAAAAGGAGCCGTGAAGAAAGTGGCGGCCAAGGCCGTGCCCAAGGGCAAGGTTGCAGCCAAGAAGGCAGTGCCCAACAAGCCTGGGGCAGCCAAGCAAGCGAGCAAGAACAAGGCCGGGGCGGCCGCCAAGAAAAAAGCAGCCCCGGTGAAGAAAACCGTGAAGACCGTGACCAAGAAGACCGTGAAGCCCGAGGTGAAAAAGATCGTGGCGAAGAAGACGACGGGCAAGCCCGAAAAGAAAGCCGCGCCCAAGCCGGCGCCGAAGAGCGTTGCACCGGCCAAGCAGCCCGCCAAACCGGCCCCGAAGCCGGCCCCGAAGAAGGCCGCCGCGCCCGCCAAGCCTGAACCCAAGGAGAAGGCAACGCCCAAGGCGGAAGTGAAAAAGACTGCGGCCCCGCCAGCGGCCAAGTCCCGCAAAAAGCAGCCGGAGCAGGCTCCCGAGCCCAGGTCAGCCGCACCCTTGGTGACGCAAGGCGCGGGGCCGGTGATGCCCCGGGTGACGCCCATGGTGGTGCAGGGCAAGGCCAGCACCTTGGAAGCCGGCGACAAGGTGCGCTATTCGGACCAGGAACTGGAGGAGTTCCGCACCATCATCAATACCAAGCTGGAGGAGGCCCGCAAGGACTATGAACTGCTGAAGCAGACCTTGGCCAACAACGACAGCAACGGTACCGAGGACACCAGCCCGTCCTTCAAGATGATCGAGGACGGCAGCGAAACCCTGGGCCGGGAGGAAACGGCGCAACTGGCCGGGCGGCAGGAGAAGTTCATCAAGCATCTGGAGGACGCCCTGCTGCGCATCCGGAACAAGACCTACGGCATCTGCAGGGTCACAGGCAAGCTCATCAGCAAGGAGCGCCTCCGCTTGGTGCCCCATGCCACGCTGAGCATCGAGGCCAAGCAGCAATTGAGCAACTGATCGCACCGCATCTCCGGTGAAGCGCCCCGTGCTGATCATCCTGGCGGTCCTGTTGGCCGACCAACTCCTGAAGATCTGGGTGAAGCTCAACTTCTTCCTGGGGGAATCCGTGCCGCTGTTCGGCGAAGGGCATACCTGGGCCTACCTGCAGTTTGTGGAAAACAGGGGCATGGCGTTCGGCCTTGAGCTGGGCGGCGACGGCGGCAAGATGGCCCTTACCCTGTTCCGCATGGCGGCGCTGGTGGGCATCGGCTGGCTGCTGTACAAGGCCGTGCAGGAGAAGCGGCGCACCGCCATGGTGGTCAGCCTGGCCCTGGTGTTTGCAGGCGCCCTGGGCAACATCATCGACAGTGCCTTCTATGGCCTGATCTTCGATGCCAGCACACCGTTCCACAAGGCCGTGCTCTTCCCGCCCGATGGCGGCTATGCCTCTTTCCTGCACGGTGCCGTGGTGGACATGTTCTACTTTCCCGTGCTCCACGGGCGCTTTCCCCAATGGCTGCCGCTCTGGGGCGGTGGCGAGTATGAGTTCTTCCGGCCCGTGTTCAATGTGGCCGATGCGGCCATCAGCGTGGGCATTGTGCTGGTGATCCTGCTGCAGCGCAAGCACGACCGGGGCGCGGAGAAACAGGAACCCATGACGGCCAAGGACATTGCCGACGAAGGCCCTACAGGGGAGGCCGGCGGGAAATAACTTAGCGGTACAGGCGGGCGCGCAACCCCAAGAGCCATTCGCTCCCGAACAGGGTGCGTGTACCGGGGTCGCCGGTGGCGTAGATCAGCACTTGCGGGCGGTACTCCAGGAAGAGGTCCATCCGGTTGAGCAGGCCCTCCCTTCGCGCCAGGCGGAAGCCTAAGCCCATGGGTACGCTGGCCGAGAACCAGCCTCCGGTGCCCAGGCCAATGTGCTCTTCGGTTTTCTTCTCTTCATGCGTGTCATAGGGCGGTTCCAGGGACCAGCCCGTACTGTGGTGGATGGTGATCTCCCGGTTGATCGCGATCCCTCCGCCGACGCCCACTCCCCCATACAGGTTCCAGCGGCTGTGGGCTTCCGGGGTGCGGAAGATCAGCGAGGCATCAAGTCCGATGCGGTCCTCGTCATACCGCATTTCATACCTGCTGTGCGTGATGCTGTCAACCACGAACTGTCCGCCCGTGTGCAAGGACTGAAGCGTATCATACGCATAATGCCGGGTGCGGGAGTATTCCAATGGGCCCGAATGCCCCAGGGCGTAGCGTACCCCCACGCGCAATTCAGGGCCGTTCCGCGCCTCGGTGGCGAAGGGGTGCATGCCCGCAAGGAAGGTGAGTGAACTGCCGCCGTCCACCCTCGGCAGCGACCACCAAGTAAGGTTATGGTCGGAGAGGTCGGCCTGCAACAGTTGGGAGCCAGGGGCCAGTGCCCGGTAATCGGCCAAGAAGAGGTCGCCCGGCCCAAGGCTGCTCCCGCCCATGTAGTACACGGAACCCCAGGCAGGGCGTTGCGCGGGCATGTCGTTCCCTTGTGCATGCGCGGCAAGTACGTGTACCATCACCAGGGCGGCCAAGCATGGGCGTAGCATGGGGGAGGGGGGTGTTGCGGGGTGGTGCGTTGCTGCGAATGGAAGTCCTCGTCAGGCTACAGGCGGCGGAAACAGCGCCTCGGCGATCTGCACCGCATTGGTGGCCGCCCCCTTGCGCAGGTTGTCGGCCACCACCCACATGTTCAATGTGTTCGGCAGGCTTTCATCCCGGCGCAGGCGCCCTACGAACACGGCATCCTTGCCCTGGGCGTGCAACGGCATGGGGTATACATCGTTCGCGGGATCGTCCTCCACCACAATGCCCGGTGCTGCGGCGAGCAGTTCCTGTACCTCGTGCAAGTGGAAATCCCGGGCGAACTGCACGTTCACCGCTTCACTGTGGCCGCCGGTAACGGGCACGCGCACCGCCGTGGCCGTCACCCGGATGGCCGGGTCCAGGATCTTGCCCGTTTCCCACACCAGCTTCATTTCCTCCTTGGTATAGCCATTGTCCAGGAAAACGTCGCAACGGGCCAGCACATTGCCCTCGATGCGGAAAGGGTAGGCGCGCTCACCGGCCACCTCCTTCCCGCCGCGCTCATCATGCAGCTGCTGCACGGCCTTCATCCCCGTGCCCGTCACGCTCTGGTAGGTGCTCACCACCACGCGCTGCACCGTGTACCGGGCATGCAGCGGCGCCAGGGCCATCGCCATTTGGATGGTGCTGCAGTTGGGGTTGGCAATGATGCCCCCTTTGGAGAAATCCTTGCCGGCCAGCAGGTGGCCGTTCACTTCGGGCACGATCAGCAGCTTGTCCGGGTCCATGCGCCACGCACTGCTGTTGTCGATCACGATGGAACCCGCCTCGGCGAACCTCGGCGCCCACTCCAGCGAGGTGCCGCCACCGGCCGAAAACAGCGCGAGGTCCGGACGCGCATGCACCGCCTCCTCCAGCCCCACCACCGGCACTTCGCGGCCCATGAAGCGTACCGTTTTCCCGATGCTGCGTGCCGAGGCCACGGGAAGCAGGGTGCCCACGCGGCGCCCCATCCGTTCCTCCAGCACTTGCAGCATTACGCCGCCCACCATGCCCGTAGCACCCACCACCGCGATCTTCATTCTTCCGGAATCTGCATTGTTCACCGCGCAAAACTACTACCTTCCCTCCCTCTACCTTCACAGCGATGGCCCCACCGTTCCGGCTTCCGTCCGTGCTGCTTGCCGCGTTCTGCGCATGCACCGCATACGCACAGTTCACCGATGATTTCTCCGACGGCAACTTCACGGAGAACCCGGCGTGGAGCGGAAATGACGCCCTGTTCACCGTAGCTGCAGGCCAGCTGCGCTCCAACACCGGGCCGCTTGCCGCAGCCGCCACCTATTACCTCAGCACCCCGTCGGCCCAGGTGATGGGCCAGTGGGAGTTTTTCATCAACCTGAAGTTCAGCCCCAGCAGCGCAAACTATGTGGACGTGTACCTGGTGAGCGACGTGCAGAACCTGGCCGCGCCGGCCAATGGCTACTTCGTGCGCATCGGCGAAACCGCCAAGCACGTGGTGCTGAACAAGATCGCCAGCGGCACCGTGGCCCCCACGCTGGTGGCCAGCCCGGACGGCATCGTGAACAGCTCCACCAACAATCCCTTCCGCATCAAGGTGACCCGCGATGCCGCCGACCTGTGGACGCTGTACTACGACGACGGCAACCTGGGCACCTACACCACGGCCGGCACGGCCACCGACGCAAGCATCACCACCGGGGGCTGGTTCGGCGTGCGCATTGTGCAAAGCACGGCCGCCTCCCCGGTGAACAACCACTATTTCGATGACTTCTATGCGGGCCCGATCATCCTGGACACCACGCCGCCGGCCATCGTTTCAGCCTCCATCACGGACAACCTGCACGTGGACCTGCTGTTCACCGAGCCGGTGGACCAGGCCACTGCGGAAAACGCCGGCAACTACGGCCTCGTTCCCTTCAACGGGGTAGCGGCTGCCGCCTTGGACGGAACCAACCCCGCGCTGGTACACCTCACGCTGCTTTCGCCCATGCAGAACCTGAACACCTACACCCTTTCGGTAAGCGGCGTGCAGGACCTGGCCGGCAATGCCATCCAGAACGGCGTGATCAGCTTTACGTACATGGTGTTTTCCGAGGCACAGCCCGGCGAGGTGGTGATCAATGAGCTGATGGCCGACCCGGACCCGCCCGTGGGCCTGCCCAACGCCGAGTGGGTGGAGGTCTTCAATGCCACCGATGACAAGGTATTCAACCTGGCCGGCTGGAAGATCTACGCGGGAACCACGGGCGGCACCCTGCCCAATGTGCAGTTGCTGCCCGGCCAGTACATGATCCTGGCGGGCACGTCCAACGCGCCGCTCTTCGCCCAGTACGGCAATGCCGTGGGCGTACCGTCGTTCCCGGCACTGGTGAACGGCGGCGATGCGATGAACCTGAAAAAACCGGACGGCACCAGCATTGATGCCGTTACCTACGATGTGACCTGGTACAACGATGCCGTGAAGGCCAACGGCGGATGGACGCTGGAGCGCAGGGACCCCTACACGCCCTGCTCCGGGCGCGACAATTGGACGGCCTCCGTGGCCGCCATGGGCGGCACGCCCGGCGCGCAGAACAGCGTGTTCGCCGCACAGTTGGACACGGCGGCGCCCGCGCTGCTCCGTGCGTATGTGATCGATGACCATACCGTGGACCTGCTCTTCAGCGAAATGATGGACACCGCCACCCTGGTCTCCGGCACCTATGCGTTCAATCCGCCGTTGTCCGTTACCGGCCGCCAGGTAGTGGCCCAAGACCGCATCCGCCTGCTGCTGGCCGCAGCCCTGGTGCCGGGAACCATCCACACCGTTTCGGTGTCCGCAGTGAACGATTGCCCCGGCAATCCGATCGGTGCGCAGCACACGGCAACCTTCGCGCTGCCGGAGCCCTTGGCCAAGGGCGACGTGGTGATCAATGAGGTGCTGTACGATCCGCGCGGCACCGGCAGCGACTTCGTGGAGCTGTACAACCGCTCGCAAAAGGTGATCAGCCTGGCCGGCCTGCAACTGGCGAACGCATCGGGCACCAAAAAGCTCATCACCGCCGATGCGTGGCTGCTGCTGCCGGGCCAGTATGTGGCCGTGGCCAGCGATGTGGCCAATGTGCTGATGAACTATCCCCTGGGGCATGCCGACCGCATGCTGCAGGCTGCGCTGCCCAGCTACAACAACGGCAGCGGCACGGTGGTGTTCCTTGGCCAGGCCGGCGACACGCTCGACCTGCTGAACTACAGCGATGCCATGCATTTCGCCCTGCTGAAAAGCGTGGACGGTGTGAGCCTGGAACGCGTGGACCCCGACAGGCCCACGGCCGACATCAGCAACTGGCACAGTGCCGCGGCCGACGTGAACTTCGCCACGCCGGGCTACCAAAACTCGCAGTATGCACCCGCCCCTGCGGCGCGCGGTGAGATCACCATCGACCCCGCCATCTTCTCCCCGGACAACGACGGCTACCAGGACGTGCTCACCATCGCCTACAAATTCGATGAGCCGGGCTTCGTGGCCACCATGAAGGTCTTCGACATTGCCGGGCGCGAGGTGCGCACGCTGATGAACAATGCGCTGCTGGGCACCAGCGGCGCAGTTTCCTGGGACGGCATGATGGACACCAACGAGTTGGCGCGCATCGGGCCGTACGTGGTGGTGATGGAGGCCTATGACCTTGCCGGCAACGTGGAGAAGTACCGGAAGACGGTGGTGCTGGCGCACCGGTTGTGAAGCGTGCGGTTCGCAGGCCGCGCTGTGGCGCCTTGGCGCATGGGCCGGGGCATGGTTGCCGGCTGTTCGTTCAGGGCCATCGGGTCTTGATCCCTTTCCTTGCGCGGGGTCTTTCACCGCCACCCCGGATAACACGGAAGAGATTCCGGAGCAGGGGCAGGCTGCCACTAGGGCCAAAGGCCCGGCATTATCCCG
>JAFEAI010000048.1 GCA_018266475.1 Bacteroidota bacterium | reverse complement strand
GCCCAAGGGCATCCTTGCCGCCGCGTTCATCCACCAGTTCCATGAAGGTGCCGAGCGCGTTCAGGCTGCGCGGAAATCCGCAGTAGGCATAGAGCTGGACAAGCACCTCCTTGATCTCGTTCACGGTGAGGCCCGCGTCCAGCCCGGCGGCGAGCGCGCCTTTCAACGTGGTCATGTCACCGCGCGCGGTGGCGGCGGAAATGGCGACGATGCCCTGCTCGCGTGCGTTCAACGCGGTGTTCGTATTGGTGCTGGTTTGTGCCATGCTGAAGGGTGGGTGAAGGATCGGTCCGCTCAACAAGAGAAAAACAAGGATCCGGAGGATGAGGTTCATGTTTGGCGGTGTTCCGGTGGCACGGGCAAAGTTCCTTGCGCCACACTGGCCGTGCTGTATACCGATCACGGCAGTTCCTACCATTATTACTGGTTGGGGTGAAGGGTCGGTGTGGAAGGGGGCCTCGGACGCTTGCCCGCAATGTTGCCGTGCTATCAGCTGCCGGGCGAGCCTTAGGTCGTGCTCCCCCATCAATGGCCAGCGCCTGCCCGATCACCATGGTGGAGCCGGAGCTGCAGAGCCACAGCACGGCGTCGGCGATCTCCTCGGGTTCGTAGAAGCGGTTCGCCGGGACCGCTGATCGCCTCCTTGGGTGGATCCGGCCATTCGACCCAACCTGACCGCCGTGAACTCACCTTCGGCCGACCGTGTTTAATTTGATCCCCGAGGAAGAAGGAGGGTGAAGCCATCCGGTACCGCCGGTCTTTGACCTTGATACCCTTATGCGGGACCGACCATGCCCACCATCTACGACAACATTGAACGCAAGCTCCTCGAAGGGCTGAAGGAGAGCTTTTCTCTGGCTTATCGCAGCGATGTGTGCGTGGGCTACCTCAACCTGCGCGGCTGGGGACCCTTGGCTGAATTGGTGAACGGTTTCGAAGGAGGCGAAGGCAAGCAATGCCGCGTGCTCGTGGGCATGAGCAAGTCGCGCCGCGAAGAACTCACCGAACTGTACGCCGCCAATGGCCACCACGAGCCCGACCAGAGCGATGTGGCCCGCTGGCGCAAACGGCTGGCCCAAGACCTGCGTGAACAATTGACCTACGGCACCCCGAGCGAAGGCGACGAGCGTGCGTTGAAACGTTTTGCCGAGCAGATCCGCGCGGGCAAGGTGGTGGTGAAGTTGCACCTGGCCTACTTGCTGCACGCGAAGCTCTACCTCGCCTTCCGCGAGGACCGCTTCAATCCCGTCATCGGTTTTGTGGGCAGCAGCAACCTCACCTTCAGCGGGCTGCAAGGGAACGGCGAATTGAATGTGGACGTACTGGAAAGCGATGCCGCGCAAAAGCTGGCCAAGTGGTTCGAGGACCGCTGGAACGCGGAATGGTGCATCGACATCAGCCAGGACCTGCTGGCCATCATCGACGAAAGCTGGGCCGGCCTGGACCGCACACCCTACGAGGTGTTCCTGAAGATCGTTTACCACCTGAGCAACGAAGCGCGTATCGGCCTGGCCACCTACGAGGTGCCGCCGATGTTCCGGAACCAGCTCCTGAAGTTCCAGGCCGAGGCGGTGCGGATGGCCGCGCGCATGCTGGAGAAACGCGGTGGTGTGCTCATCGGCGATGTGGTGGGCCTGGGCAAGACCTGGACCGCCGCCGCGCTCATCAAGCTGATGGAGCAGACCGAATTCCGCGGCAGCATGGTGATCTGCCCGCCGAACCTGGAGGAGATGTGGAAGTGGTTCAAGAAGGAGTTCGAGCTGAAGCTGGAGATCGTCTCCCTCGGCGCTGTGCGCGATGCTGAATACCTGGAACAATTTCCCCGCCCCAAGTTGCTGGTGCTCGACGAAAGTCACAACCTGCGCAACGCGGAAGGCAAGCGCTATAAGGCCGTGCGCGAGTTCATCCACCGCGTGGAATGCAAGGTGGTGCTGTTGAGCGCCACGCCGTACAACAAGACCTTCTTCGACCTCTCGGCGCAACTCGGCCTCTTCATCGACCCCGAGGAGGACATCGGCCTGCGCCCCAACCAGTACATCGCCGACCTCGGCGGCGAGCATGTGTTCCAGGCCGAGCACCAGACGCAGCCACAGACCCTGCGCGCTTTCGAGCACAGCACCTTCACCGACGATTGGCGCGACCTGATGAAGCACTACACGGTGCGCCGCACGCGCAGCTTCATTCGCAAGCACAGTCCCATCGACCCGGCGGACGGTAAGCCCTACCTGGAATTCCAGGACGGGTCGCGCTTCAAGTTCCCGGAGCGCGTGCCCAAGGCGTTCAAGTACGGCTTCAGCGCCAAGGACCCGAACGACCAGTATGCCAAGCTGTACAGCAGTGAGGTGGTGGACATCATCCGCGAGCTGCACCTGGCACGCTACGGATTGCGCCGCTACATCGATGGCGCGGCCGAGAGCCAGGCCAGCCAGAAGGAACTCCGCATCATCGACGACCTGAGCCGCGCCGGTAAGCGCATGGTGGGCTTCGCGCGCACCAGTTTGTTCAAGCGGCTCGAAAGCAGCGGTTGGTCATTCCTGCTTTCACTCCAGCGCCACATCCTGCGCAACCACCTCTTCGTGTACGCGCTGGAAAACGGACTGGACCTGCCCATCGGCATCCAGGACGCCGAGGGCATCGACGAGATCCTCGGCGACGAGGACATGGAGAAGGTCGCCGAGATGAGCATCACTGAGCATGGCAGGCGGTACGCGGAGAACGCTGCTTTGCTGTACAAGGCACTGGACATCCCCAAGAACCGCAAGCGCTTCAAGTGGTTGCGCGCCGACCTGTTCACCGATCAACTGAAGAAGCACCTGTTGGAGGACGCTGGACAGCTACACCACATCTGGACCATCGGCAAGGACTGGGACCCCGCCAAGGACAAGCAACTGAACGCACTGCATCGCTTCTGCACCAAGGAGAATCCGGACAAGAAGGTGCTCGTGTTCACGCAATTCGCGGACACGGCCATGTACCTGCACGAGCAACTCAACGCGCGCAAGGTGAGCGGTCTTGATGTGGTGACCGGCAACCGGAACGATCCCACCCACGCCGCGCATCGCTTCAGTCCGTGCAGCAACAAGCAACCGCAGATCGCGGGCACCAGCCACGAAACGCGCGTGCTCATCACCACCGACGTGCTCAGCGAGGGCCAGAACCTGCAGGACGGCCACATCATCATCAACTACGACCTGCCGTGGGCGCTCATCCGCCTGATCCAGCGCGCGGGCCGCGTGGACCGTATCGGGCAGGCGAGCGACAAGGTGTATTGCTACAGCTTCCTGCCCGAGGAAGGCATCGAGACCATCATCAACCTGCGCGGGCGGTTGCGGCAGCGCATCACCGAAAACGCCGAAGTGGTAGGTACCGATGAAGTCTTCTTCGATGGCGACCCCGTGAACCTGCACGACCTCTACGCCGAGAAGAGTGGTATTTACGATGAAGAGGGCGACGATGAAGTGGACCTCGGCAGCTGGGCCTACCAGATCTGGAACGAGGCCACCGCCAGCGACGCCGATCTGCGCAAACGCATCGAGAACATGCCCGATGTGGTGTACAGCACGCGCCACCTTCCCGTGCATGAAGCCAAGGCGCCACCGGGCGTGGCCGTGTTCGTGAAGACCGCACAGGACAACGACCTGCTCACCTGGGTGAACGGCGGCGGCGAGGTGGTGACGCAAAGCCAGTTCCGCATCCTGAAAGCGCTGCAATGCAGCCCGGAGGAACCCATCGCCGAGCGTGTGACCGGTCACCATGAACTGGTGAAGACCGCCGTGCGCCACATCCACGAGAACGAGAGCAGCACGGGCGGCGGTCAGTTGGGCAAGAAAAATGGCGCCCGCTACCAGACCTACAACCGCTTGAAGGTGCTCTTCGAAAAAGACCGCAGCACCTTGTTCGAGAACCGAGCCTTGAAGGAAGCCGCCGAGGAGATCTACCGCTTCCCGCTGCGCGAACGCGCCAAGGACCTGCTGAACCGCCGCCTGCGCGAAGGCATCACCGACGCCGAACTCGCCGAACTGGTGCTGGCCCTGCACGAAGACGGCCACCTGGTGAACAAGCCCGAGGACGGCACCACGGAACTGGCCCAACAGCCGCATATCATTTGTTCCATCGGATTGCACACTACGCGATGAGCATTACCAAACAAGACCTGAAGCAACGCCTCGAAGCCGGCGACATCCAGGGCATTTTCGTAAAACTGGGCTGGAACCGCAGCAGCGGCAAGCGCCCGCTGAAGGT
>JAFEAI010000047.1 GCA_018266475.1 Bacteroidota bacterium | reverse complement strand
GCTCGACACCAAACCCAAGTTCGAGCCGCGCGAGTTCGCGCGCGACGAGCGCGCGCCGCGCAAGTTCGAACGCGACCGAGGCGAACGTACCTTCGCCCAGCGTGGCGAATCATCCGCAGCGGCGAAACCGTCGCGCGACAAATCGAATGCGTTCGATGAGAACAGACGCAAGAGTTCCGCCAGCGAACACCGCGACGACCGCCACGCCGCCACGCCGCCGCCCACGCGCGAACACAAGCCGCGCAGCGATCGCGTCGACGCCGCTCCGCGCGCGAAGCCGTCTCGCGACGACGCGCCGCGCAAGGCCGAATACGGCATGGAGACATTCCGCATCGAAGTCGGCCACGCGCACGGCGTCAAGCCGAACAACATCGTCGGCGCGATCGCGAACGAGGCCGGGCTCGACTCGAAACACATCGGCCGCATCGACATCCGCGACGAGCACAGCCTGATCGACCTGCCCGAAGGCATGCCGGCGGAGTTGCTCGCGCACCTGAAAAAGGTCTGGGTTGCCGGGCAGCGGCTGCGCATCAGCCGCGACACGGGCGGTGGCGACGGCACGCACGTGCCGAAGCGAGCGCCGCACGCGAAGGGCAAGCCCGCAAAGCCGAAGAAACGTTTTTGATCTCCTGCTCGTCATTCCTGCATTCGCCGGGATGACGAGCGATGAGCAATCTCAGCCGCGCATCAGCGTCGACTTGCCGAACAGGCTTTCGACGAGATCGACGGCGAGCTTGCCGGTCTGGTTGCGCTTGTCGAACGCCGGATTGAGTTCGACGATGTCGAGTGAGCCGAGCCGGCCGGTGTCGGCAATCATCTCCATGACGAGTTGCGCCTCGCGATAACCGGGGCCGCCGCGCACGCGCGTGCCGACGCCAGGCGCGATGCCCGGGTCGAGGAAATCGACGTCGAAGCTCACATGCACATGCGTGTCCGCGTCGACACCGTCGAGCGCTTCCTCCATCGCGCGCTTGATGCCGATCTCGTCGATGTAGCGCATGTCGTAGATGTCGAGGCCTACGTCGTGGACGAGTTTCTTCTCGCCCGCGTCGACCGAGCGGATGCCGATCTGGCGGATGTCGTTCTTGTCCAGCATCGGCGCGGCGCCGGCGAGCGTGGTCAGCTCCTCGGGACCGTAGCCGCACAGGCAGGACACCGGCATGCCGTGGATGTTGCCCGACGGCGTGATCGTCGAGGTATTGAAGTCGGCATGCGCATCGAGCCAGAGCACGCGCAGCTTTTTGCCGTTCTCGCGGCAGTGGCGCGCGACCGCGCCGATCGTGCCGATCGCGAGGCAGTGGTCGCCGCCGAGCAGGATCGGCAGGCGCTCGATCGCGAGTTCCGCCGCGACCGCCTGCATGACCGCGCGGTTCCATTCGACGACTTCGGGCAGGTGCCGGTAGCCGTCGCGCGGCGGCTGCCACGGATTGAACGGGCCGGCGACGTTGCCGCGGTCGATCACGTCGAGCCCGCGCTTGCGCAAGGCTTCGCCGATGCCGGCGACGCGCAGCGCCTCGGGCCCCATCGACGCACCGCGATGGCCGGCGCCGATATCGGTCGGCGCGCCGATCAGGGAAACCGGAGTGAAGTTCTGCATGAGGAGAGTCCGGCTGGCCCCGGCGCAGCTGGAAACGGGGCGGTCGCCGCGAATGGCGGGACGCGAGCCTATTTTACCGAGTCCGCCGTCGCATGTTCTTCCTGCCTCGCATGCTATGCTCGAAAAGAAACATGACAGCG
>JAFEAI010000046.1 GCA_018266475.1 Bacteroidota bacterium | reverse complement strand
GGTCTGGATTGGACCGCAAGGATGCCACGACCACGTTCAAATCGAAACCACCCTGAAATGCGCTACAAGCCGCGACCGCCAACGTCTCCATCGCCTTACCCCGTGTTTTTACCGGACGCTACTATTTTTCCATCATTTCTCCCGCCTTCCGCATGCCGACCTTACGGGCCTTGCGGATCCGGCAGCTCACCACCTTGTACTCGGGGCACAACGCCTCGCTGCAATGCACATCGCTGGTGATCAGGTTGAGCATCACCTCCGGAAAGTGGAAGGTACTGCTGAGTATGCCGGGCTTCACCTCGTCGGTGATGCGCGCCTTGATGTCCACCTTGCCGCGCGGGCTTTCCACGCACACCATGTCACCATCGGCGATGCCGTTCTGCTGTGCATCGGCGGGGTTGATCAGCAGCAGGTCCTCGGTGAGGATCTCGCCGTTGCCGGTGCGGCGCGTCATGGTGCCGCTGTTGTAGTGCTCCAGCTCGCGGTTGGTGGTGATGATGTACGGGTAGTCCTTGCCGTGGTTACGCACCTCGGGGCTTTCCACCCAGGGCTTGAAGATGAAGCGGCCCAAGCCGCGCTTGAATGTCTCGGTGTGCAGGATCTTGGTGTCGGTGCCATCCGGCTTCACGGGCCACTGCTTGCCGTTTTCGCCCAGCTCGTCCCATTTCACGCCGGCGAAGAAGGGCACGATGCGGCTGATCTCCTCCAGCACCCAGCCCGGGTGGTACGTGGTGCTGGCGTTGCCGCTGCGCGTGCCGGTGCGCTTGGCGTAGCGCTCCATCACGTCGCAAATGATCTGGCCGTCGGCCTTGGCGCCCTCCAGTGGCGGCACCACCTGGTTCACGCGCTGGATGCGGCGCTCGCCATTGGTGAAGGTGCCGCTCTTCTCCAGGAAGCTGGCGGCGGGCAGGATCACGTCCGCATAGCGGGCGGTCTCCGTCATGAAGATCTCCTGCACCACCAGCAGGTCCAGGTTTTCCATGGCCTTGATGACCTTCTGCGTGTTGGGGTCGGTCTGCACCACGTCCTCGCCCATCAGCCACAGGGCCTTGAGCTGGCCGCCAATGGCGGCGTTGAACATTTCGGGGATCTTCCAGCCGATGCGCGTGGGCATGGGCACGCCGTAGTGCTGCTCATACTGCTTGTTCACGGCGCTGCTGGTGAGGTCCAGGTAGCCGGCGCCCTGGTGCGGCTGCGCGCCCATGTCGGCGGCGCCCTGCACGTTGTTCTGTCCGCGCAGCGGGTTCACGCCCACTCCGCGCCGGCCGATGTTCCCGGTCATCATGGCCAGGTCGGCGATCTGCATCACGGTGAAGCTGCCCTGGTAATGCTCGGTGACGCCCAAGCCGTGGAAGCTCATCGCCGCAGGGGCCTTGGCGTACGCGATGGCGGCCTTGCGCACCAGCTTCCGGTCCACGCCGGTTTCGCGCTCCATGGCGGCGATGTCCACGGCCATGATCTCCTTGCGGAAATCATTCCAGCCTTCGGTGCGCTGCTCGATGAACGCCTGCTTCACCAGCCCTTCGCTGATGATGTAGTACATCATCATGTTCAGCAGGGCCACGTTGGTGCCGGGTTTCAGCTGCAAGTGATAATGGGCGTAGCGGGCCAGTTCGGTGCGGCGCGGATCGATCACGATCAGCGTCTTGCCCTTCATCACGTGCTGCTTGATCTTGGCGCCGGTAACCGGGTGGGCGTCGCTGGGGTTGGCACCGATCACCATGATGGTGTGCGTGTCGTTCAGGTCGTCGATGCTGTTGGTGGCCGCGCCGGTGCCGAAGGTCTCCTGCATGCCGAGAGCGGTGGGGCTGTGGCATACGCGTGCGCAGCAGTCGATGTTGTTGGTGCCCACCAGTGCCCGCATGAACTTCTGCATGAGGTAGTTCTCCTCGTTGGGGCAGCGGGCGCTGCTGATGCCGGCGATGGCATCGGGGCCGTGCGCGTCGCGGATGGCGATCATCCGGTCCAGCATGAAGTCGTAAGCTTCGTCCCAGGAGGCAGGCACCAGTTCACCGTTCTTGCGGATCAGCGGCGTCCGCAGGCGGTCGGGGTGCTCGTAGAACTTGAAGGCATAGCGGCCCTTCAGGCAAGTGTGGCCCTGGTTGGCCTCGGCATCATAAGGCGCGGTGATGGCAGCCACCTTGCCATCCTTCACTTTCACATCGAGGTTGCAGCCCACGCCGCAGTAGGTGCATGTGGTGCGCACCACCTCATCAGCCACGGTCTCCTTGGCGCGGAAGACATCCGTGATGGCGCTGGTGGGGCAGGCTTGCGCACAGGCGCCACAGCTCACGCAGTCGCTGTCGAAGAAACTTTCATCGGTGCCTTTCACGATGTGGTTGGCAAACCCGCGTCCGGCCATGGTGAGCACCATTTCACCCTGCACTTCGTCGCAGGCACGCACGCAGCGGTAGCAGCCGATGCACGCGCTAAGGTCGCTCACCATGTACGGGTGGCTGGTGTCCATGGGCGTGGCCAGGTGGTTCCAGCCCTTGGGGTAGCGCACCGCATCCACATCCACGCCAAGGCGTTGCACAACATTGTACAGCTCGTTCTTGCCGTGGTCCTCGGCCTTCAGGCGTTCGGTGTCGTAGTCGGTGAGCACCAGTTCCACAATGTTCCTCCGCAGCCGCTCCATGCGGGGGCTGTTGGTGGTGATGTACATGCCGTTGCCGATGGGGCTGTGACAGCTGGCCATCACCTTGGTGGGGCCATCTTCTTTCAAAGCCACTTCCACCGAGCACACGCGGCAGCTGCCGAAGGGCTCCAGGTTGGGTGCGTCGCAGAGCGTGGGCACGGGATCGGGGCCTTTGTGGCGGCGCATGAAGGCGAGCATGGTCTCGCCCTGGATGATCGGGAAGGCCTTGCCGTCGATGAAGGCAGTGCCCGCATCGGTGGCGGGCTTGTTGGCGCTGGAGGGTGCGCTGGCGGTGCGCCCTGCAGGCGTGCTGGGCGATCCGTGCTTGGCTTGCGGCGTGTTCATGGCGTGTTCGGTTGAAGGCTCATGGCGGACCTACTTCTTGAATACAGGTTGAAGTTCATCGGCGAAATACGCCAAGGCGTTCTTCACGCCCAGCGGCAGACCGCCGCCCAAGGCGCAGAGGCTGCCGATCTCCATGGTCTCCAGCAGATCGTCGAGAAGCTGCCGGTCCATCAGGCGGCCTTCGGTGGCGCCTTCGATCAGCTCCTTGCCGCGCACTGAGCCGATGCGGCAGGGGAAGCATTTACCGCAACTTTCCACGGAAGCGAACTCGAAGAGGTGCTTGAGGTACTCCACCATGGGAAAGTTCTCCGGGATGGAAAGGATGCTGGCATGGCCCAGCAGAAAACCTTCCCGCTGGAAGCTCTCGAAATCGATGGAGAGCGTGTTGACCTTGTGCAGGGGCACGATGCCGCCGAGCGGGCCGCCGATGTGCAGGGCTTTCGTGGGGCGGGCAAAGCCTTGGCCCAGCTCATCGATCACGCGGGCCAGCGGGGTGCCGCACTCCACTTCGTACAGGCCGGGCCGCTTGAAACCGCTGTCCAAGCACACCAGTTTGCTGCCATTGCTCTTTTCGCTGCCCTGCTTGGCGAAGGCCGCGCCGCCATGTTGCACCACCCAGGGTACGCAGGCCAGCGTCTCCACGTTGTTCACCACGGTGGGCCGGTTGAAGAGGCCTTGCTGTGCGGGGTACGGCGGGCGCGTGCGCACTTCCCCGCGCTTGCCCTCGATGCTGTTGAGCAGCGCGGTTTCCTCGCCGCAGATGTAAGCTCCGGCGGCTTTGATCACGCGGAAGCGCCAGTTGAACCCGCTGCCCTTGATGTCCTTGCCGATCCAGCCGTTGGCAGCCAAATCATCGATGGCTTTCAATACAATGGTGCGCGCCTCGGGATATTCGGCGCGGATGTACAGCACGCCTGTGTCGGCGCCTACGCAATACCCGGCGATCATCATGCCTAACAGCACCAAGTGCGGGCGTTGCTCCAGCAGGTAGCGGTCGCTGAAGGCGGCGGGATCGCCCTCGTCGGCGTTGCACACGATGTACTTGCGCGGGGTGCCGTTGCCGGTGGTGTCCTCCGCGTTGCGGCAGGCCTCCAGCTTGAAGCCCATGGGGAAGCCGGCCCCGCCGCGGCCGCGAATGGTGGCCAGCTTGATCTCATTGAGCACATCGGCGCTGTCGCTCTTCAGCACCTTCTCCCACAGGGCATAGAACGCGGGGAGCGAAGGCATGGCCGCCGTAAGGATGGGCTGCTCCATGCTGGTGCCCACGTGGTGGTGCCCTCCGGCATCCACGCTTACTTTCTTCTTCGCCTCCACCTCCTTCACCAGTTCCCCTACCTTTTCAATGGCTTTACCGCTGTAGTTCAGCCCGCCCACGTTGAAGCTGCCGTTCTCGTGGCAGCGCCCCATGCAGCACATGTGGCCGATCTCTTCCTCCTTGTAGTGCTTGCGCAGTTCGTGGTGTACGTGCTGCTGCGTGCCGGCCACCAAGCAGGCGCTGCCGTTGCACACGTAGGCCTTCTTGCCCTGGTTCTCCTTGTTCAGGAAATCGTAGAACGAGGCGGCGCCGTAGGTCATGGCCTCGCCGATCAGGAAATCCTTGGAAATGGCGGTCAGGGTGGCGTCGGATGGCGAGCCACCTTCTTGCTCGGCAGCGTGCTGTAGACGGCCCCACAGGGAGTCGTCCAGTTCCTTGCCGTCGCGGCCGGAGAGGGAGGTGATGTTCTTGGACATGAGGCACCAAAGTAATGCTTCCCTGGCGGAATCGGTTGCCCGCCCCATGCCGTTGCAGCACGCAAAAGGGTCCGATAGCCGCCCCGTACCGCCGGAGCAACCACAGTTGTCCGGTCGTGGTTTCGCACCGCTACGAGATGTGCCACCCTGCACCTACGGCGACCCTGCTGGGCCATGCCGGGCGGTCTATTGGCATCACCCCCTCCCTCCCTTTGCTTGCATGTTTGGCACCTGCCCCTACGGATGCTCCGAATCGTCCTTTGGCCAGACCTGATCGTCACTCTCCTTCCTCCCCGGAAACATGTTCCTTCCTTACACAACGAAAATAACATGCGACACTGCGTTTCCGTGCCTCGCCACGTTCACTACTGCATCACCCGGGCGTACCAGGCAGCGCTTTGCCGAACTACCTTCGCACCATGCGCACCTTACTACTCATGCTGGCAGCCGCCGCGTGCCTGTTGCTGGGCAACGGCTGCACCAAGGACCAGGATGACGCGGGGTACCGCGCGGCGAAGATCACCTTCGCCACGGACAGCGGCTACACTTACCGGAACGACACCTTCCCCGCCGGTGACACCATCCGCATCGGGGTTACCGTGCAGGAGGGATCGAAGCAACTGCGCACCTTCCTGGTACACCGCAGCTACAATGGCGGCCCGGCCCAGCGCATGGACAGCCTGCCGATCCACACCATGCCGTTCCGGTACGACACCCTGTACGCCCTGCGCCACCAGCCCGGCACAGAGCAGTGGACCTTCAGCGCCGTGGAGGGCAACGGCGACCTGACCAAGCGCAGCCTCACGTTCACCACGCAGTAGGTGGTGCGCCAGCGGTACTTTCGCGGCGGCCTTCACCGGTCCATATTGCAGCACCGATGTACCGTACCCACACCTGCGGAGAGCTCCGCCTTGCCGATGCCGGAAAAACCGTGACCCTCGCCGGATGGGTCCAACGCAGCCGCGCCATGGGCGGCCTCACCTTCGTGGACCTGCGCGACCGCTACGGCATCACCCAGCTGAGCTTCAATGCCGAACGCGACAAGGCCCTCTGCGACCAGGCCAACGAACTGGGGCGTGAGTATGTGGTTGAAGCCACCGGTACGGTGAAGGAGCGCGAAAGCAAGAACAAGAACATCCCCACAGGCGAGGTGGAACTTATCGTCACGAAACTGAAGGTGCTCAACTCGGCAAAAACCACGCCCTTCACCATCGAGGAAGAGACCGACGGTGGCGACGACCTGCGCATGAAGTACCGCTACTTAGACCTGCGCCGGGCCAACGTACGCAAGAACTTCGAGCTGCGCCACCGCATGGCCATCGAAACGCGCAACTACCTCAGCGCACAGCACTTTTTAGAGGTGGAAACGCCCGTGCTGATCAAGAGCACGCCGGAAGGCGCCCGCGACTTCGTGGTGCCCAGCCGCATGCACCAAGGCGAGTTCTATGCCCTGCCGCAAAGCCCGCAGACCTTCAAGCAATTGCTGATGGTGGCCGGCATGGACCGCTACTTCCAAATTGTAAAATGCTTCCGCGACGAGGACCTGCGCGCCGACCGCCAGCCGGAGTTCACCCAGATCGACTGCGAGATGGCCTTCGTGGAGCAGGAGGACATCCTGCAGATGTTCGAAGGCCTGGCCAAACACCTGTTCAAGTCCGTGCTGGGCAAGGAATTCAATGCGCCATTCCAGCGCATGACGTATGACGAGGCCATGCACTACTACGGTTGCGACAAGCCCGACCTGCGGTTTGGAATGAAGTTCCAGACCCTCACCCCCGGCCCCTCTCCGGAGGAGAGGGGAGGAATGCCCCTCACCCCCGGCCCCTCTCCGGGGGAGAGGGGAGGAATGCCCCTCACCCCCGGCCCCTCTCCGGAGGAGAGGGGAGGAATGCCCCTCGCCCCGGGCCCCTCTCCGGGGGAGAGGGGAGGAATGCCCCTCACCCCCGGCCCCTCTCCGGGGGAAAGGGGAGGAATGCCCCTCACCCCCGGCCCCTCTCCCGAGGAGAGGGGAGTCGATCTCGCAAGAGGTCATGGCTTCAAAGTCTTCGATGAGGCCGAACTGGTGGTGGGCATCAACGCCGAAGGCTGCGCGGGCTGGAGCCGCAAGCAGACCGATGCGCTCATCGACTTTGTGAAGCGCCCGCAGATCGGGGCCAGCGGCATCGTGTTCCTGAAGTGGACCGAGGAAGGCTTGAAGAGCACGGTGGATAAATTTTTCACGCCGGATCAATTGCAGCAATGGGCGGCACGCTGCGGCATGAAGCAGGGCGATCTGCTGTGCATCATGGCCGGCAAGGCGGACAAGACCCGCAAGCAACTGAACGAACTGCGCCTGCACCTGGGCGACCTGTGCAACCTGCGCGACCCGTGGACCTTCAGTCCGCTGTGGGTGGTGGATTTCCCCTTGCTGGAACAGGACGAGGAAAGTGGCCGCTGGCACGCCATGCACCACCCGTTCACCGCGCCCAAGCCCGAGGATGCGCACAAATTGGAGAGCGATCCGGGCAGCGTGAAAGCGAATGCCTACGACTTAGTGATCAACGGCACGGAGATCGGCGGCGGCAGCATCCGCATCCACGACCGCACCATGCAGGAGGCCATGTTCCGCGTGCTGGGCTTCAGCGATGCCGACGCCCGCGCCAAGTTCGGCTTCCTCATGGAGGCCTTCGAGTACGGCGCACCCCCGCACGGCGGCGCGGCCTTCGGCTTCGACCGCTGGGTAAGCCTCTTCGGCGGCCGCAGCGACATCCGCGAATTCATCGCCTTCCCCAAGAACAATGCGGGCAAGGACGTAATGATCGATGCGCCAAGCCCGATCGATGCGGAGCAGCTGAAGGAATTGGGGTTGGCGGTGAAGCATTGAGCCTTGAGTCCCGGCTTCGAGAACCCTACCGTGGGATAGGCAGGTTCAGCCCCTCGAAGCCCGGCCAACAACTCCAGCACTCCGCATCCCCCAGAGCCAACCATTGACCTGTTGGCACCTTGACCAATTGGCATTCCGCTCCTTCCGTAATTTCACCCCATGGCCACCAAGGATGCCGCCATGGCCGAGCATGAAGGCCAACCGCAATGCGCAAGACGAACACACCACCTGGCTCGGCGAATATCCGGTCTTCCGCCGCGGAATACCTGAGCTACGTGGCTGCCACCGGCGGTGGGGGGCAAGGCATGGAAATGCGCTACCAGAATGAGAACATCTGGCTCACGCAGAAGATGATGGCCACGCTGTACGGCATCAGCATACCCGCGATCAACCAGCATCTGAAACGGATCTTCACAGATGGTGAACTGATCGCCGATTCAGTGATTAAGCAATACTTAATAACTGCCGTTGACGGAAAGGAATACCGGGCCAAGCACTACAACCTGCAGGCCATCATTGCAGTGGGGTTCAAGGTGAACAACCCCCGGGCCGCGCACTTCCGGAAATGGGCGGGGCACATCGTGAAGGACTACACCATACAAGGTTGGGCGATGGATGTGGACCGGCTGAAGAAGGGCCACATGTTCACGGATGCCTACTTCGACCGCCAATTGCAGAAGATCCGGGAGATCCGGCTTTCGGAACGGAAATTCTACCAGAAGGTGACCGACCTGTACGCCACCGCATTCGACTATGAGAGCAAGGCCAAGGCCACCCGTAATTTCTTTTCATTGGTGCAGAACAAACTGCATTGGGCCACGCACCGTCATACGGCAGCAGAACTTATTGCCAGCCGGGCAAACGCGGATGTGAAGAACATGGGGCTTACCCGTTGGGAAGCTGCACCGGACGGCAAGATCATCAAGGCCGATGTGAGCTTTGCGAAGAACTACCTCAACACGGAGGAGATGGACTATCTGGAGCGGATCGTATCCCTCTATCTGGATTTTGCCGAGTTACAAGCAACCCGCAAGGTGCCCATGAGCATGGAGGACTGGGCCAACCGCCTGGATGGCTTCCTTGAATTCAACGGTAGCGAGATCCTTTCCGGGCCGGGAAAGATCAGCCATGAAGAGGCCAAGCTGCACGCCGAAACAGAGTTTGAGAAATATCGGATCGTGCAGGATCGGCTTTATGAAAGCGACTTCGACCGTTTTTTGGCCTGGGAGAACAAGGCCCATCAACCCCAGCGTGGGCAAACCGATTGAATCCGGCAGGGTCCCGGCTGTCCCGAGATAGGATCGCACATCCGTTGTGGCAGAATTTACAATAGCCGCCTCGGGCGGGTAATCCATCTTGTCCGATCCATCCGAACGCCTGTCGGCAAGGGCAGCCCGCCCAAAGCCCGGCCAACACGCCCGCGCCAAGTTCGGCTTCCTCATGGAGGCCTTCGAGTACGGCGCACCCCCGCACGGCGGCGCGGCCTTCGGCTTCCACCGCTGGGTAAGCCTCTTCGGCGGCCGTAGCGACATCCGCGAGTTCATCGCCTTCCCCAAGAACAACGCGGGCAAGGACGTAATGATCGATGCGCCAAGTCCGATCGATGCGGAGCAGCTGAAGGAATTGGGGTTGAGGGTCGGGTGAGTCGGGGGATCCGCTGCCATAGGGTCTCACCCGGCATGGGGCAAGTGGCATTTGCGGGATGCGAAGACCTCTGCGGAAGGAGAAAGTTCCGATAGCCCAGGAATGCACGCGTGACTTTCATGAACAGCGCTGTACCTTGTGGCCACCAGCACAGTACCATAAGCATGATAAACATGTACCATGAGCCACGGCTACCGGCGCATTGAAGGTCGTGACCAATTTATACGGTTGCAAGCCTCATTTGGTGCGGTGGAACTGGGCAGTTTGCTCAAGGCCATGGGCCTTGAGCACATTCGGTTGATGGAAGCGGGTCTCATCACATACGGGCCAATCGATACCGCTACGAATTGCGAGTACCGACCCACTGCGAAAGGCAAGCGCTATTTCGTCAATCATCCCGAATTCGAGGCGATACTGTTGCGGCCCGGAAAGGGCATGGCATTGCTGCGGGCTTTGGAAAAAGCGCCGCCGGCATACGCACGTTGACGTGATTCGGCTCTATGTCAATAAATTGCCCAAAACCCAAAAGCTCGATGTCCGATTTCCACCTTCAAACGATACCGTGCCCATTCTGCAGCCATGAACAGCAAACAACTGTGTGGTCTTCGGTGAACAGTCGGGATGAGAAGGCGATGAAGCTACTACGCGCCATGCTCATCAATCGATTCCAATGTGAAGCCTGCGGAAAGGAGGCTTTCATGGAAGCAGACCTTCTGTACCATGATATGGAACGGAAGTTCTTGATCCAGTATGTGAGCCAAGAGTCCATGAAGAACCCAAAGTTCTACAGGAACATCACCAAGCAGGGAACAATGATCTTGGACCCCATAAGTTCAACGATCATGGACAAGACCGGGGGTGAGCACTTCCGGACACCCCATTATGTTTTCTCGCTCGGCGAGCTGGTGCTGTACCTTTCCTTCAGGGATTTGTGCGGCATTTGGGGGCAGGATTAGCTGGGGTGCCCTGTTGGAGCACAATCGCACGAACGGAGAAAATTTACGCAAAGGTGGAAGTCCCCCTGCACGGCTCCGGTGTATGGTCAATTCTTACGGGTGGAAGCGGGACACCAATAGCGGAATACCGGTGTCCATCCACCAAGGGCCATAAACCTGCCCTCCTGAAAGACCGCCGTGATCATAGCGGTTCACCTGTTGCCTTGTATTGTGGTCCAAAGCAGTGCCGATCAGTCGTTGGATAGTATGGACCAGCAGCGTTCGAAACTCATCCTTGGATGCTGGTTTCGGTTCCATAGCGAGGACTTCGCTGAGCTCTTGCCACAACCCCGGGTCACCTCGTAATCCCCATCGCTCCGGCGTGTTCAGGAAAAGTTCATCAGGCCAAGTTGAGCGCATTACCACGGGTGATTTCATTTGTCCGCAATGTATGTTGATCCATCGTTGCCACGAGCATCACATGCCATTGCCTCATGCAAGCGGCCGTGATGCACAAACGCATGGTGAAGGTGCATACGCGAGTTGGGAACGAAGTAGAGTCCCCCGGAATGTCTTGGCCTGGTTCATTGGACAGTTTACCTATTGCCGGATAGCGATCACCACCGAACCGGTGCAAGCACTATGTTTATCCACCACACATTGACGAATTCCATGGCAAAGAAGAACATCACAACGCCCGAGGTCCTCGAAGTGCAGCGGGACGGAAAGGGCAAGATCCGCAGCCACATTCGCAAAACGTGGCTGGTGGAAACGCCCGAAGAGACCGTGCGCCAGCAGTACGTATGTACCCTCGTGAACGAGTATGGCTACGCGCTGGAGCTGATGGCCGAAGAGATGCGCATTGACGGCGAGCGCGGCCACAGCGACGCCCGGGCCGACATCGTGGTGTGGCGCAGCGAGGCCGACAAGCGCGAGAAGAACATCCCGCTGGTGGTGGTGGAATGCAAGGCCGCCAACATCACGGTGGACCAAGGCACCTACAAGCAGGGCGGAGCCTACGCCAACTACACCAAGGCGCCCTTCTTCGTGGCGCACAACAACCGGCAGAGCAAGTTCTTCAAGGTGGACCAAAGCAAGCTCTATCCCAACTGGAGCGAGATCAAGGACATCCCCAAGGCCGGCGACAGCCAGAAGGAGATTGACAAGATCCTGAACGAACTGAAGACCTTCAAGGAGGACGAGTTCGCCAACCTGCTGCACCAGTGCCACAACATCATCCGCAACCGCGAACACCTGGACCCCGCCGCAGCGTTTGACGAGATCGCCAAGATCCTCTTCGTGAAGACCTTCACCGAACGCGAATTGCGCGCCAAGAAGAAGCGCAACCTCTTCACCAGGGAATTCCTGAAAGACCAGCTTGGCGACGACCCCATCAACGACCTCTTCGCCAAGACCAAGCGCCACTACAAGACGGACAAGCTCTTTGCCGAGGACGATGCCATCCGCCTGAAGCCCCAGACCACCGAGGCCATCGTGGAGAAGCTGGAGGCCTACAACCTGAGCGACACCGGCGAGGACGTGAAGGGCATCGCCTTCGAACGCTTCCTGGGCCGCACCTTCCGGGGCGAGATCGGCCAGTTCTTCACTCCGCGCCCTATCGTGGAGTTCATGATCCGCATGGTGGAGCCGCAGGAAGGCGAGCTGATCTGCGACCCAGCCAGCGGCAGCGGCGGCTTCCTCATCCGCTTTTTCGAGCTGGTGCGCGAACAGATCGCGCACGACATCGATGCGCAGTATAAAGCCTACGAAGACGAGCTGGCGAAGAAGAAGTTGAGCGAGGCCAAACGCGCCGAACTCCTGCTGGCCAGGTGGGCGGAACTGCAACAGGAACTCGACCAGTCCATCGGCGACGAGCAAGGCGAGGGCGGCACCCGCCTTTGGCGCTTAGCCAACCGCTGCATCTACGGCACCGATGCCAACGACCGCATGGCCCGCACCAGCAAGATGAACATGATCATGCACGGCGATGGCCACGGCGGCATCCACCACCACAACGGCTTCCTCAACGTCAACGGCATCTTCCCCGGCCGCTTCGACATCATCCTCACCAACCCGCCCTTCGGTGCCAACGTGGAGCCCACCGACTTGGTGCTTCCCGACCAGGTGAGCGTGGTGGCCGAAGCCGCCACCAAGTACAAGCGCGCTTATGGCAAAGCGTATGTGGAGGCCCAGCAGACGCTGTTCGATGCGGCGGAAAAGGAAAAGCCCATCGCCAGCCTCTTCCAGCTGCCCTACGTGAACAGCCCCAAGCTGGGCAAGGTGAAGACCGAGATCCTCTTCATGGAGCGCTGCCTCGACCTGCTGAAACCCGGCGGCAGGCTGGGCGTGGTGCTGCCCGAGGGCATCTTCAACAACCCCAGCCTGAAGTACGTGCGCGATTTCGTGGAGGACCGCGCCTGGCTCCGCGCCGTGGTGAGCCTGCCCGACGATACTTTCAAGAGCAGCAAGGCCAGCGTGAAGACCAGCATCCTCTTCCTGCAGAAATACACCGCGCAGGAGCAGGACCGTTTTGGCACGGCACGGACCGAAGCAGGTAGCAAGGCCCGCAAGGCGGTGCTTGCCCACTACCAGCCCCGGCTCACGGACCTGGAGGCGGGCATGCAACAGGCGAAGGCCGCACGCCAAGCGGCCAAGTTAAAAGCCCTGCAGCGCGATCACAAAGCCTTGGTGGCCGAATGCGAGGTGCGCCTTGCACAGGAAGCGCGCACCTTGCTGAAGCAGGCCTGGAACTACCCCGTCTTCTTCTACGAGGCCGAACACGTGGGCATTACCGCCACCGGCGATACCGACACCTGGAACGAACTCTACCCCAACCCCAAGGTGCCGCCCGGCTTGGAACGTACCTGCTTGGAACAGTACCAGGCTTTCCGCAAGGACCCCAAGCCCTTCCTGCTGCACACCGCCGCATGAGCAGCACCGTGGAACATAGCGTGAAGGTGAGCCGGGCGTTTGCGGTGGAGTTCAAGGACATTGAGCGATGGAGCGTGTCCGCGTTCAGGCAACTTTCATGGAATTGGCCTACCGATACGATCAAGCCATTGTCCGCTGCAATGACCCGCAGCCTGGTTCCATTGAACGGTGCCGCTACAAAATGTCCAGTACCGATGGTCACGTTGCGCTTCACTGGCGAAATGGAACTGCGGTCCAAGCGAGGTAAGGATGAAGTGAAAGGCAAGTTGTTCCGGGCAGAGGCTGGCGATCTTGTCTACTCTAAGATTGATGTGCGCAATGGTTCCATTGGCATCGTTCCTGACGACATTGGTGCTTCGGCTTGGACAACCGAGTATCCGATTTATAAGGTGGACGCCTCAATTGCGGATGCCCTTTACTTGAAGTTGGTCATCCGCTCTTTCGCATTCCAAAGAATGGTCAATGGCCTGATCAGTGGTGCCAGCGGTAGAAAGCGCGTGGAGCCTTCGATGATCGAAACATTGGAGATACCGCTCCCATCGCTCGCCACCCAACGTTCCATCGTAGCGCACTGGCAGTCGGGCATGCAACAAGCCGCCGCGCTGGAGACCAAGGCCAAGAAGCTGGTGGAGGAGGCGCAGGCGGGGTTTGTGGAGGCGTTGGGGATCGGTACGAACAAGGCCATGAATGTGCCACGGGCTTTCGCGTTGACGAGCGATCAATTGGAACGCTGGTCAGTGGGATTTCTGAAGCAAGCTATTCAAGGTGATGCATTCAGTCGCAGCCGGTTCCCGGTTCGCCGCGTAAGCGATGTGGTGGCCGACCTGGAGAATGGCTGGAGCCCGCAATGCCACAGCCACCCCGCAAAGGCCGATGAATGGGGCGTGCTGAAACTCGGCGCCGTCAGCTTCGGCGCGTACGACGAGGACGAGAACAAGGCGCTACCCTCCACACTGAAGCCCATACCGGCCTACGAGATCAGATC
Source organism: Bacteroidota bacterium (assembly GCA_018266475.1). Classification (GTDB taxonomy): domain Bacteria; phylum Bacteroidota; class Bacteroidia; order Flavobacteriales_F; family PHOS-HE28; genus PHOS-HE28. The sequence continues at coordinate 26,240 of JAFEAI010000046.1, read as the reverse complement.
CGGCGATGTGCTCATCAGCCGCGCCAACGTGCCGCGCTACGTGGGTGCCTGCGCCGTGGTGCATGCCACACGGCCCAAGCTCCTGCTGTGCGACAAGATCTTCCGGGTGGTCTTCAAGCCCGATAGTCCGCTGGACGGTACCTACTTCGCCGAAGTGATGAAGACGCCGCCGCTGCGCCAGCAGATCGAAGCGGCCATCACGGGCAGTTCACCCACCATGCAGAACATCACGAAAACGGCATTGCTGGGGCTGCGCATACCGGTGCCCAAGTTGAAGGAGCAACATGAGCTTGTGCGCGCGTTGACCGAAGGCCGTGCGCAGGCGGCACGGATGAAGGAGCAGGCGGAGGCGAAACGGAGGGAGACGAAGGAAGAGGTGGAAGGGATGGTGATGGGGAGAAACTAACAGATGGCACAATGGCCGAAAAGAAAGTGCGAGTAGTAGTGCCGGAGGATATAGCAACGGAGGTGTTGTTCAAGTCGGATATGACTTGTTGCCGATGTCGTCTGCCAAGGCTGCCGGTTCAGACGCACCACATTGATGAAGACCCAAGCAACAATGTGGAGTCAAACATCGCAGTGCTATGCACGATATGTCATGACGACACAATGTTGAGAGGCGGCTTTGGAAGGAAGTTCAATGAGCCCTTGGTTCGCAAGTACAAGACAGACTGGGAAACCATTGTGCGGGAGCGCCGAAGCTCCCAACCACAAGGCACACCCAGTTCAGCAGAAGGGTCTGTCTTTCAGGATTCTTCTGCAGCGATGCACGACATGCATGCCGCCATTGAGACGAGGAACCATTTGCCTGGAGAAGTCGGAGCGCCACCGTTGGCCAAAAAAGAACCCCAAGTCAAATGGCCAGTGCCCAAACTATTGTCAGACGATCCGCTGGATGAACGTGAGATCTCTGACAACAGGTTACGCCATGTTGTGGCTCAAGGCGAGTCTTGGCAACCTTCCACCAGTGGACCGAAGCAAGAGCTACAGATCGGACACCCCTCGTATTCAAAGGAATTCGGGCTGAGGTCTCCATTCAGATCATTTGAAGCACTGGTGTCCCCGAATGGAAATCGCTTCAAATTCACGATGAAGCTGATGAACATGGAAGGTACGTTGGGTGCACACAAAGTCTTCGGCGAGGTATCAGTTACTATTCGGAACGACACGGAATCTGACGGCATTGTATTAGGTTTCTTGGAAGGTGATGAGTGGTACGAGCGGTCACTTCCGCAGAATCCAAGACCCCGGTTCGAAGTGGAACTGAAGGTTCTTCCTATTCAATCGAACAAACTCCATGTCGCGCTGCTTTCTATCAATGGTAAACGTGTCCTGACAAAGAAGATTCCGCAGTCATTCACCTCTCGTTTTGGCCTGGTGGCTTCTGGCAATGGCGGGCCGTGCCACATGAGCATCAGCGCCATAACGGTTCATAGGGCTGCGAAATGAAACGCGATTCCACCCCTGGCGCGGGTATCAACGCTTGTGCTCTAAACATTCGTCCGTGTGTGAACGCACAAGCGAAGGGCGTTCATGCGAGTTGGAGGGGTGATGTATTGGTATGTTGAGGGCTTAGGAAAAATTACAATGAAGCTTGAACATGAATGATCGTAACAAACCACGCGTAGTCTATCTTTTTGGTGCAGGTGCAAGTAGCGGGGCACTTCCCATGGTAAGCGATCTGCCTGGCCAAATGATCGCCCACGCGAATCAGATACGTGAATGTAAAGGGCTTGACATCACCGAATGCCCTATCCGGCTCTCAGTCAATGCGGATTATGAGCAAACAATAGATGAATATGTTGAGGCCATGAACGAACTGGCCCGACACGCACAAGCTCATGAGAGTATTGATACCTACGCGAAGAAGTTGTACATAGGAGGTAAGCGGAAGGCACTTGAACAGCTTAAGATTCTACTGACAACGTATTTCTCGTATAACCAAATGACAAGCGGGAAAGTGGACTCTCGCTATGATGGGTTCTTTGCATCGATCATGGGCATTGATGAAAAGAGTTTGGCCAGCATATCAGATGATGTGCTCTTGCTTACTTGGAATTATGACCTACAACTTCCCTTGATGTTCAAGCGGTACTGGTATGACGCACGCCTTGAAATGGCGATGGAAGGGTTACGGCTGACAACCCTAGAATCACTCTTGAATGTTGAGACTATTCCCAAGGTAATTCATCTGAATGGGGTTGTAGCAGGGAGCTACAGAGGCTTGATGCCAGTGATACCTGATGGCATTAGCCGTGCTGAACAAGTTTTACGAGTGCTTGATCTTTTCGTCAGAAATCGAGATGGGTTGTCAGGAAATGGTCGCTTGACAATGGTGCGGTTTGCTTGGGAAGACGAGGCACGAATCCGCCAGTGCCTATTACGACTGGCAGGGATTATGGATGAATGCGAGGTGCTTGTTGCCATTGGGTACTCCTTTCCATTTTTCAATCGTGTGATCGATAGGGCCGTGATCGGAGGTATGCCAAAATTGAAGAAGGTCTATCTCCAATCCACCGAACACGGCATTAAGGCCGTGGCCAATGCATTCAAGGCCATTCCACTCCAAAACAACGTGGACATCGTCTTGTATGACTCAGTGGATAAATTCATGTTGCCTCCGGAACTTTGAGTGCAAAACAGGCACGACCGTCCACGCTTGTGCCTTATACATCCGTCAGTGGATGAAGGCACGATCGAAGAACTCCCGTTCGCGTTGAGCGGCGAAGGACGCGATGTATGCTGGCCGCATGGGTCCCCGGATCAGATCTCCCGTGCCAGTTCTTGGGGAAATTCCGCGTTGTAGATCTCTTTATAGCGGCCCGGCCCCAGATCATGCAGGAACTGGCGCATGGCTCCGGAAACGGCCGTGCGCAGGTCGTAATTATCGCAGGTGAACGCGAGGCGCACGGTTGATTCCAGTTGTGCCCGTGTGGGTTGTTCAAACCCTTCGCCGTGTACATATCGCCCGCTGCTCCGGTAGAACCAATTATCTTCCCGTATCAGGTCCGCACCCTCGCGGATCAACACGTTAAAGGTACTTGTGTAGCCTTGGCGGTTGTGGATATCCATGGAACAATGGGTCCGGTCCTCCCTGAAGTGGACGTAGCGCGTGTGCAGCACTTCAGCCTTGATCGGGCACGGGTCGTCCCTATCATCCACATCAAGCACGAACTGCTCGTCCCACTCCTCGTCGTAATACCTGCTGGTGCGCATGGTGGCCACGTTCACCACGGGAAACCGCTCTTCCACGGAATGGATGATGTTGCGGATGGCCTGCAGGAAGCGCACCAGGTTGGCGTGGGCACGGGTGCGGTCGCCAAGAGTGAGTTCCGCCTGCTTGCCAGGTATGCTGATCTGAGCGGAAAGCGCATCGTCCTCCCCGACCAGGAACTCCATGTTCAATTGGTTGCGGTTCAACCATTGAAACTTGAACAGGTCGAAGATGCTCACCTGGCGTTGGGGCCCATCCACATATAAGCGCGGTATGTGCGGGGCATCCACCAAACTGGTGAAGCGGACCATGGCTTCCAAGTGTGCGCGTGCCAGGTCATTGCCTTCAATGGGCAAATGGGCATATTCCAGCTCGCTGCAATAGCCGAGCACGTTTTCGACATCGTACACGAGTGCATGCCTCCACTGGGTTTTGCCGGTGGCGGGCCGCTCCTGCACTTTCATCAGTTCAATGGTGTCCTGTATGGCCTGTGCCTTCACCTTGGTGGTTTCCCAGTCCATGTGGAACGTGTAGCCTTGTTCCGTCTCGGTAATGGTGTAGGTGATCGGCCCGGGCTTGTTGGTCCAGTTCATGATGCCCACGGCATGCAGCAGGAAATTGGTGAGTGCATCCCGGTGGGCCTCCTTCGCCTTCATGTGCGTTACCGCTACGGTGCCCCGGTTGATCTCGCCGTACACATGCCAGCTCACATCGTTGTAGGTGTAGGAGTTCATGCCTGGGTGCGGTTGTGGTTTTCCATGGGCAGGGCCTTTGTGCGCAATATATCCACGCCGGTGCCAGGCTTCACAACCAGTTCCATGGCCTGCCCGGGCACTCGGCGGATCTTTGGCATCCATGCACAGCCGAGCGCTGGGAAGGGGGGCGCAGCCGCCCAACAAAAAACCCCGCTTTCGCGGGGTTTTCCTGTTGACCGACTAGGGCTCGAACCTAGACTCTTCTGAACCAAAATCAGACGTGTTGCCAGTTACACCATCGGTCAGTACCGCCTCCGCGCGGGCCGTGGGGCCACCGTGAAAGCGCGGCAAATGTAGAAAGTTCCGCAATACCACCGCATGGCATGCGCGGGGAGCACCGATCTTGGGTAGTTTCGCCGCCTATCGCACGCATTCAACCCCATGGATTTCAAGAAGCTGAACAACCTCACCGGCTGGATCATTTTCCTGGTGGCGGCCTACACGTACATCTCCACCATTGAGCCCACGGCCAGCTTTTGGGATTGCGGGGAGTTCATCGCCACGGCCTACCGGCTGGAGGTGGGCCACCCGCCCGGTGCTCCCCTGTTCATGCTGCTGGCGCGGTTGGTGAGCGCCTTTGTATCGCCGGAGCACGTGCCGGTAACGGTGAACGTCCTAAGCGCACTGGCCAGCGCCTTCACCATCCTGTTCCTGTTCTGGAGCATCACCCACATGGCCTACTACCTGGCCGTGCGCAAGCAGGATGAGGAGTTCACCCGCGGCAAGATGATCGCCGTGCTGGGCAGCGGCGTGGTGGGCGCACTGGCCTACACCTGGAGCGATTCGTTCTGGTTCAGCGCCGTGGAGGGCGAGGTGTACGCCTTGTCCAGCTTCTTCACCGCCATCGTGTTCTGGGCCATTCTGAAGTGGGAGCGCGAGGCGGACAAGCCGCACAACATCCGGTGGCTGATCTTGATCGCCTACCTGATGGGCCTGAGCATCGGCATCCACCTGCTGAACCTGCTGTGCATCCCGGCCATCGCCTTCGTGTACTACTTCAAGAAATTCAAGGTGACGCGCAAGGGCATCATCTACACCTTCCTGATCTCGGCGCTGATCCTGGGGGCCATCCAGGCGGTGATCATCCCGGGCATCATCAAGGTGGCGGGCAAGTTCGAGCTGCTCTTCGTGAACGACCTCGGGCTGCCCTTCAACAGCGGCAACCTGGTGTATGCGGCCCTCATCATCGGCCTGATCACGTGGGGCCTGGTATGGACGCAGCGCCATGGCAAGGTGGTGTTCAACACGGTGATCCTGGGCGTAACGGTGATCCTGATCGGCTACAGCACCTTCGCCATGGTGGTGGTGCGCAGCACGGCCAATCCGCCGATCGACGAGAACAACCCGGAGAACGTGTTCAACCTGCTGAGCTACCTGAACCGCGAGCAGTACGGCGACCGGCCGCTGGTGACCGGGCAGTTCTGGGGGAGCGTGCTCACCAACCAGCGGGAAAACGGCAATCCCGTGTACACCGCCACCTGGCGGGTGATGAACGGCAACCGGACGGAAAAGCTGTTCTACGATGGCTGGATGGCCGCGCACTACGTGGAGCAGAACAAGGACAAGGGCAAGCTGAAGGTGAAGGAGGAATACGTGGTCACCGATGCGCGCATCGGCACCGAGCCGGTGTATGAGCCGGCCACCACCATGCTCTTCCCGCGCATGTACAGTTCGCAATCCAACCACATTGAGGCCTACAAGCAGTGGAGCGACTTCAACGGCTACCCCGTGCGCACCACCGACCGTGAAGGAAAGCCCTCTGTGGTGCAGAAGCCCACGCAGGGCGAAAACCTGCGCTTTTTCGTCAACTACCAGGTGAACTGGATGTACTGGCGCTACTTCCTGTGGAACTTCGCCGGGCGGCAGAACGACATCCAGGGCCACGGCAGCATCACCGACGGCAACTGGTACACCGGCATAAAGGCCATTGATGCGCAGCGCCTGGGCAACCAGGACAACCTGCCGCCGAGCATGACCAACAACAAGGGCATGAACAAGCTGTACTTGCTGCCGCTGATCCTGGGGCTGATCGGCCTGGTGTACCAGCTGACGCGCGACATCCGCAACTGGAGCGTGGTGATGCTGCTGTTCTTCTTCACCGGCATGGCCATCGTGATCTACCTGAACCAGTACCCCTTCCAGCCGCGCGAGCGGGATTACGCCTACGTGGGCTCCTTCTACGCCTTTGCCTTCTGGATCGGCCTTGGGGTGTATGCCCTGTTTGATGCGGCCCGCGCCATCACCGGGCGTGAACTGCTGGTGGCCGTGGGCGCCACCCTGGGCATCGGCGTGCTGAAATACCTGGTGGAGGCCATGTCCGGCGGGGACCATGCCATCTCCTACTGCTTCTTCCTCATCGGCATCATCGGCGGGCTGGCCATGGGGCTGATGCACCTGATGCGCAACATGCGGGATGACCGCGCCGCCGCCCTGGTGGCCACCCTGCTGGGCCTGGTGGTGCCCGTGGTGATGGTGCGCGCCGAATGGGACGACCATGACCGCAGCCACCGCTTCCCGGCGCGCGACCTGGCGGCCGACTACCTGGAGAGCTGCGCGCCCAACGCCATCCTCTTCACCAATGGCGACAACGACACCTTCCCGCTTTGGTACGCCCAGGAAGTGGAAGGCATCCGCACCGACGTGCGCGTGGTGAACCTGAGCCTGCTGAACACCGACTGGTACATCGACCAGATGCGCCGCAAGGCCTACGACAGCGAGCCGGTGCCCATCAAGATGGACTACTCCAAGTACCGCCAGGGCACGCGCGACGTGGTGGCCCTGATCCCCAATGACAAGGTCACCGGCTACCTGGACCTGAAGCGGGCCATCGCGTTCGCCACCGACGACCGCAACCTGCAGCAGATCTTCCAATTGGGCAACAAGGACGCCTACATCCCCGCGCAGAAATTCCGCATCCCTGCGGACAGCGCGTTCGTCTTCGGCCCGCAGGGCATGCTCACGGCCAAGGACACGGCCCTCTTCACCGGGGACGTGCGCTGGACCATCAACAAGCAGTACGTGCTGAAGAACCACTTCGTGATGATGGACATGCTGGCCAACAACGACTGGAAGCGGCCCGTGTACTTCGCCGTCACCACCGGGCCGGACAGCTACCTGAACCTGCAGAACTACTTCCGCCTGGAGGGCCTCACCTACCGCTTGGTGCCCGTGGCGGCCAAGGCCTCCTCGCCGAACACCTACGGCAGCGTGGCCACGGACCTCATGTACAACAACGTGGTGAACAAGTTCAAGTGGGGCGGCATGGACTACCAGCCGGGCCTGTACCTGGACGAGAACGTGCTGCGCATGACCACCAACCTGCGCCTGCAGATAGCCACGCTGGCCAGCGAGCTGGCTGCCGAAGGGCGCAAGGCCGAGGCCAAGCAGGTGCTGGACCTGGCCGTGGAAAAGATGCCGGAGAACAACGTGCCTTACGACCGCATCATGCTGCCGATCATCGAGGCGTACTACCAGGCGGGCGACACGGCCTCGGGCAACCGCCTGAGCGAACGGCTGTTCACCATCATGGACGAGAACATGGCCTGGTACCTGAGCCTGGAACCGAATTTCGCCGAGCAGGTGGCCGATGACATGAACCTGGCCAAGCTGGTGATGGACCGCCTGGGCCGCTCCGCGCAGATGTTCGGCCAGAAGGAATTCGCCGCCAAGCTCATCGCACGGTCCGCCGAGGTGGACACGCTGTACCAGATGAAGCTGGAGGACATGGCCACCCAAAGCAGGAAAACCATCAAGGCGCGCTTTTGATGCTGCGCGGGCCGGCCCTCACCACGCTGGCCCGCCTGTACCCGGGGGTGCTTTGGCGGGTGCCGGAAGCGGGCAGCCGGGTGTTTCTCACCTTTGATGACGGGCCCTGCCCGGCGGTAACCCCATGGGTGCTGGACACCTTGGCCGCGTACCAGGCCAAGGCCACTTTCTTCTGCACGGGCACGCAGGCTGCAAGCCACCCGGCATTGCTGCAGCGGATCCGGGCCGAGGGCCACACCGCAGGCCACCACACCTGGGACCATGCCGACGGCTGGCGCACCAAGCCCAGGGCTTGGCTGCGCAGCGTGCTGCTGGCCTCCACCCTCATCGGGGGGCCGCTCTTCCGCCCGCCGTACGGCCATCTTCCGCCGCGCATGGCCGCCTTGCTCGGCAAGCGTTTCCAGGTGGTGATGTGGGATGTGATGGCCTATGACTTCACGCCCGGAAGGAGCGGATCCGCCTGTGCGCGGCACGTGCTCCGGTCGGCCCGCCCCGGCAGCATCATCGTGCTGCACGAAAACCCGAAGAGCGCACCATGCCTGCGGCAGGCCCTGGTCCCCATCCTGGAGGGCCTTTCACGCAAGGGGTTGGCCTGTGCGGCGCTGCCCTCCCCCGCTACGAGCCGCTGACGGCGGTAACGGCGTACTCCACACGCTCATTCTGCGCATGCTGGGCGGGGGTACACTCCACGCCGGGCCCACAGGGGTTCAGCGGCTTGGCCGTGCCGTAGGCCTTCACCGTCAACTGGTCCTTGCGCACACCCTTTGCGCGCAGGTAATCCTCTATCGCCTTGGCGCGCGCCTGCGTCTGCTTGCTGGCCGCATCGGCGGCGGAGCGCGTATCGGCATGCACGCCCACCTCGAACTTCATGCCCGGGTTCACCTGCACGCGGTCCGCCAATTGGTCCAGCTCGGCCTTCGCCGCCGGTGATAGCACCGTCTCCTTGCCGGCCCATTTCACATACTTCATCGGCAGCGCCCGGCCCACCTGCACCGGCTCCAGCTCCACGCCCTTTGCATCACCAAGCTCGATCACGCCCCGCTTCATGCCTGCGGTGTTCACGGCCATGCTCATGCTGAAGAAGCCGGGTTTTTCCACCATCACCTCAAACTGCTCGTTGGGCTGCAGGCGGAACAGGAAATCGCCGCCCGGGTCCGTGGTATGCACGTCGCTGAAGAAGCTGGTGAGGTTCACCACGCTCACCTTGGCGCCTTCCACAAAGCCGATCTGGTCCCTGTACTTCACCACGCCGCGCAGCCAGATGCCCGCATCGGGGATCACATGCACGTCGCGGGCCACGATCTGCTGCTGCCCGATGGTTTCCGTGCTGAGGTGGACAATGCCGTCGTAATGGCCGGGCATGCGCGCGCGCACGGCATATTCCATGTTCTCCTTCACCGGGAAGGAGTAGCGCCCGTTGGCATCGCTGCGGGCGTTTTCGGCCACCGTGCCGTCCGCATTGAGCAATTCCACTTCCACGTCGGCCACCGGCTGTGCATTGTCATCATCGATCACCGTGCCCGTACACAGGAAGCGCTGCTCCAGGGGATAGTGCATGGTGAAGGCGTAGATGTCATCCCCTCCCTCGCCGCCGGGCCTGTTGCTGGTGAAGTAGCCGGCGGTGTTCGCCTTGTCGATCACGAACGCAAAATCGTCCTGTGGCCCGTTCACGGGGGCGCCCACGTTCACGGCAAAATCAAAATCCCCGCTGGTGCCGCGCTTGGCGGCGAACACGTCCAGCCCGCCCAGGCCGGGCAGGCCTTCGGTGGCGAAGTAGAGGGTGCCATCGGCGGCCATGAAGGGAAAAAGTTCATTGCGCGAGGTGTTCACCCCGGGCCCCAGGTTGTGGGGTTCGCCCCACTGCCCGCCCCTGTTCTCGCACACGTAGAGGTCGGTGCCGCCATAGCCTCCCGGCATGTCGCTTATAAAGAAGAACCAGCGGCCGTCGGCGGAGATCGCGGGATGGCCCACGGAGCATTCGGGGTTGTTGTACAGGAACGGGTCCTGGCCGCTCCATCCTTCGCCGGCGCGCTGGGCGTGCAGGATGCTCAGGCGGTGTACGCCGGTCTTGCTCTTTACCGGATTGGTGCGGGTGTACCAAAGCGAGCCGTCGGGCGCCACCACGCAGGGCCCTTCATGGAATTTGGAGTTCACGTTGCCGGGCAGCCTCACCGCATCGGACAGGTCGCCGTCCGGCTGGCGCTTGGCCAGGTACAGGTCCAGGAAAGGCTGGTCGTTCCAAGCTGAACGCCATTGCATGCCCACGGTGGTGTCCCGTGCGGAGGCAAAGATCACGCGGTCCGGTCCGTCCCAGGTGGCGGCCATGTCATCCTTGCCGGTGTTCGCCAGCACGCGCTTCACGGTGAAGCGGTCCAGGTTGGAAGTGAACTTGCGGGCCAGGTCCGCGATGTTGCTTTTGCGCGAAGTGCCGTCGGCGGGCACCATGGCCAGGTAGCGGTCCATCCATTCCTCGGCCTCGGCATACTTGCCGTTTCCCTTGAGGGCCTGAGCGTACATGTACAGGTCCATGGGCTCGCGGTTGAGGAACTTCACCACCTGGGCGTACCAGATCTCGCCATCCTTGGTATCGCCGAGCTTCATGGCGCATTCCGCGAGGCGCTTCACCACATGCTCGTTCACGGCGCCGAGGTTGGCGGCCTTTTGGTACTCGGCCATGGCCTGTGCGTAGGCCATGCGCTGGAAGTAGCGGTCCGCGATGCGCGTGTGCGCCTCGGCGCTGCCTTGTGCTTGCGCCGGCGCGGCATGCAGCAGCAGGGCGAACAGGAGGATGAAGGGGCACAGGAGCTTGCTCATCAGAAATAGCGCGGCGAGATGGTGCGGCCCTTGGTGTACTTGAAGTCGTAGCTGAGCATCAGCTCATGGGTGCCCGCGTTGTAGGCGCCCAGGCGTGTGGTGGTCATGTCGAAGGCATAGCCTAAGCGCAGCTGTTCGTTCACCCGGAACTGGGCCATCAGGCCGAAGGCGTTCCCCAGGCGGTACAAGGCACCGAACCACACGCGGTCGCGCAGCAGGAAGTTGGCGTTCAGGTCCAGGGAGAGGGGCGCCCCTTCCACCGCGCGCAGCATGAAGGAGGGCTTGAACTTCAGGTCCTGGGTAAGGTCCATCACATAGCCGCCCATGAGGAAGTAATGGCGGAATTCCTGGTTGGTGACCACCGTGCCGTCGGCCCCGATCTTGTTCTCCAGCAGCTTTGGTGCGCTAAGGCCCAGGTAGTATCGCTGGGCGTGCCAGAACAGGCCGAACCCGAAATTGGGCAGTGCCTTGCCCTTGATGTTGGCGTTCTGCGGATCCACCTCCACGGTCTTCAGCGAGGCCAGGTCCGCCTGAAAGAAGTTCACCCCGCCGCTGAGGCCGAAAGCGAGCCGTGTGTTCTCCCCGGTGCGGATGCGATAGGCCACATCAATGAACGCGCTGTTCTGGCGGGCCGGCCCGGCCACATCATGGATCAGGTTTCCGCCCAGGGCCAGCTTGTTGCCGGGCAGGGGGGAATGCACGGAAAGGGTTTGGGTGGAGGGCGCGCCGGGGAAGCCCAGCCACTGGTGGCGGCTGAGCAGCATGGCGGTGAACGCATCCGCGCTGCCGGCATAGGCCGGATTGAAGGCCAGTGTATTGAACATGTACTGGCTGTACATGGGGTCCTGCTGGGCCTGCACCTTGGGCGCGGAGGCCAGCAGCAGGGGCATCGCCAGCAGGATGTATGCGGGGTGCCGGTTCATCGGTTCAGGTAGACAAATCCCTTGATCGGTTCGGAGCCATTGCCCAGTTCCAGCACATAGTAGTAGGTGCCCGAGGAGGCTTCGCCGGGGATCAGTGCATGCGGGGAGCTTCCGTCCCACACGGTGTGCACGTTGTCATAGCCGGAAGCCTTGTACACCTCGCCGCCCCAGCGGTTGAAGATCACGATCTTGTTGTTGGGGAAGCCCTCGATGCCGGGGATGGTGAACTGGTCGTTGATGTGGTCCCCGTTGGGCGAGAAGGATTCGGGCACGAACACGGCGTCGGCAAAGGCGCAGGGCGTGGTGCCCTCCACGGCCACCGGCGTGCAGTGGTTGGCATCATCCACCAGGAAGGAGAAGGGTTGGCCGGTGAAGATGGGCGCACTGGTGAACACGTAGGGCGCATGGGCGCTGATGGTGCCCGGCCCGCCGCCCACCGCATAGGAGGAAGGTGAACCGCCGGTGATGGTGAACGAGACCACGTACGTGCGGTCCTGTTCATTGCACGTGCGGACCACGTTGCCCACGGCCACGCCGTCCACCACCGTAAGCATCACCTCCGCACTGTCGGCAGGGCAGCCTGCCACCTGCACGCGGTAGCGGTAGCGGAAGTTGCCCGGAACCAGCTGGGCGGCATCCACCGCGCCGTTGGCCAATGCCCCGGCGGGTCCTGTCAGGGCGGTCCAGTTTCCGCCCGCCTGGGGTGCTCCGCCCAGCAGCGGGAACAATTGCACGGTTCCTTCATTGCACACTTGCTGCGTGCCGTTGGTGCCGGCGTGTGCCGGTGGGTTCACCAGGATGGTGATGCGTGCCGAGGTGTCCGCGCAGAACGTGGTTCCCGGCAGGAAATAGCGGTAGGTGCCGGCCGGCCCCACCGCGGGATCGAACGGATCGGATGCCGGCAGCCCGTTGGGCGCAAGCCAAGTGCCTCCGGGCTCTGCGCCCCTGAGCAGGCTTTCCAGGTTGATGGCCGCCCCGTTTGCACAAAGCGCGATGGTGGTATCAGGTCCCGGGTTCGGGTAGGGTGAAATGAAAAGATGCACCACGGTCTGCACTTGCCCGCAGAAGGGATCCGCCAGGGTGTACGCCATGGGATAGGAAGAGCCGGGAGGCAACAGCGCGGCATTGAGGAAATGGCCTGTGATGGCCCCGGTGCCCATCTGTTCGCTCCACACCCCGCCCGGGTCAGGCGTACCGCCCAGGGAATTGAAGAGGTCATAGGCATGCAACGCTCCGCAGATGGTGTCGTTGCCGCCGATGCCGGGATTGAGGCCCGCACCCACGTTCACCGTTACGGTGGAGGAGGCGTTTGCACAAGGTAAAACCCCCGGCACGGTGTAGGTGAACACGTAGGTGCCCACCGTCACCTGCGTGGCATTGAACAGGCTGTCGGGCAGTTGGATATTGCCGCTGTCCGTCCAAGTACCGCCGGGATCCGTGTTGGGGCCCAGCGCGGCGTACAGGTTCACGGCGGCATCGGAAGGGCACACGTTCAGGCTGGCATTGGCGCCGGCCTGCGGTGCGCGCGTCTCGGTCACCGTCAGGGCGGCGGTATCATTTTCACAGGGCCCCGTGCCCATGCGGATGTAGAGGAATGTGCCGCTGCTGTCCACCGCCGGATTGTAGATGGCGCCATGCACGGTGGGCGGATTTCCGTCCCTGCGCCACACGCCGCCGCTTTGCGGGCTCTGCGCGAGCTTGTCGAACATGTTGAACGGGCCTTCATTGGAGCAAAGGGCGTAGCTGTTGTCGCCGCCTGCAAAGGGTGCGGGCGTTTTGGTCACCAGCACGGTGGTGGTCACGCTTGGGCATGGCCCTTGGCCGGCCACGGTATAATAGTAGATGCCGCCCTGGTCCTGCAGGGGATTGAAGACCGGGCCGTGCGGTATGGGCGGGGATCCGAAGGTCCAAGACCCATTGGGCGCGGGCGTGCCGCCCAGGCCGGTGATCAGCAGCGCCGAGGCGCCGTTGGAGCAGAAGTTGAGCGATCCGTTCACTCCGGCATTGGCCGCCTGCGTGATGGTAACCTGCACGGAGGCCGTGCTGGCCGGGCAGTTTCCGATGGCGGGCACCGTGTATACATAGGTACCCTCGGGGTCCGTGGCGGGATTGATCACCGAGGACGGCATCACGGCGCCGGTACCGGGATAATGCCATTGGCCGTTGTTGTCGTAGGGCGGGCTCAGGTGGGTGAACAGGTCCAGGGCGGCGGTGCTGGAGCAGACGGGTGCGGGCACGCCGCTGCCGGCCTGCGGCCCGGCCAGGATGGTCACGGTGAGCGTGGCGCTGTCCGGTGCGCAACTGGAGGATCCGACCAGCTTGTAGCGGTAGTGGTGGACGCCCACGCCCGCCGCAGCGCAGTTGAGCACGCCATTGAGCAGGCCGGCCTGGCTCTCCAGCCCGGTCCATGTTCCTCCGGATTGCGGCGTTCCACCGAGGTGGAGGGAGAGCAGCACCACTTCGCTCAGGCAGAAGGTGGCGCTTGCATCCTCCCCGGCATTGAGCTCGGGCACCACGGTAACCACCACGGAGGCGGTATCACTGGGGCAAGGGCCGGTGCCCGCAACCGTGTAGCGGAAACGGTATGCACCCGGCGCCATGCCCGTGGCATTGAACACGCCGTTGGCCAAATGCCCGGTGGCATCAAGGTCCGCCCAGGTACCGCCACTTTGCGGTGTGCCTTGCAGGCTGGCCAAGAGGTTCACCGCATGGTCGCTCACACAGGCACTTGTGGTACCGAAGCTTCCTGCGTTGGGGCCGGGCACCACGGTGATCTGCACGGTGGCTTGGCTGTTCGGGCATGGCGCCGTGCCGGCCACCGTGTACACATACTTGCCCTGCGGGTCGGTGGCGGGGTTGAAGGTGGCATCATGCGGCACCGGCGGCCCTGTTACAGGGTGGAAGGCCCAGCTTCCGTTGCTGTCCGGGGTGCCGCCCAACAAGCTCATCAGCGACACCATGTTGCCGCCCGCGCAGAGCTGCGGTGCGGTACTTACCCCCGCATCCGGCTTGCGGTTCAGCGTGATGGACACCCGCGCGGTGTCATTCACGCAAGGCGCTGCACCGGCCACAATGTAGCGGTACTGGTAGTTGCCGGGCGCCTGGCTGCCGGGGCTGAAGGTGGCCGAGGCATAGGTGCCCCCGGCATTGATCCATCCGCCCACCGGATTTGCCGACGGCCCCAGCAGGGCGAACATGTTCACGTTGCCGTCATTGGTACACACGGTGATGGCGGCATTGTTGCCGGCCACGGCATGTGCGTTCTGGATGATGGTGGCCTGGGCGGTGGCCGCCGGGCATGGTGCCGTACCCTGCACCGTGTAGGTGAAGGTGTGTACGCCTGCGGTGAAGTTGCCCGGCAGGTAGATGTCATTGGCGGGCAAATGGGTCTCGGTATTTGTCCAAAGGCCGCCCTGGTCGGGGCTTCCGTTGAGCACATTGCGCAGTACAATGGCGGCCAGCGTGTCGTCGCAGATGGTGAGCACCCCGTTGCTGCCCGCCCTGGGCGCCTGGTTCAGCACCACGGTTACCACGGCGGTATCGTTCTTGCATCCTCCGGTTCCCTGCACCGAGTAGGCATAGATGCCCGGGATGTCTATGGCCGGGTTGAAACTGCTTCCGTGCCCTGCTCCGTTGTAGCTCCAGGTGCCTCCGCCCTGGGGTGTTCCGGTCAGCTTCGGGAACAAGGCGGTGATCCCGCTGGTGGAGCACAGGGCCAGGTTGCCGTCCCCGCCTGCATTGGGTGCTGCGGTCACATTGATCGTGAGGATGGCCTGTGCGGACGCGCAGGGCGAACCTCCCGCGGGTTGCACGGTGTAGCGGTAGCTGAACGTACCGGGAGCCGTGGGGCTGAAGATGCCGTTGCTGGCCGGGCCCGAAGGCAGCCGGTACCAGGTTCCGTTGAGGTCGGGCGTGCCGCCCAGGCTGTCCGTCATGGCAAAGAGCCCTGCCGAGGAGCAGATGTTGATGCTCCGGCTGAGCCCCGCCGAAGGGGGCTGGGCCACGGTGGCGGTAACGGTGCTGGTGGCCGATGCGCAAGGCGGGATCCCCGCAACATGGTAGGTGTACACGCCCGGCGTATTTATCCCCGGCTGGAAGCTGCCGCCGAAATAGGCCGTTGACGGTGCGGGCCCGGTCCAGGTGCCGGTCATGTCGTGCGGGCCTCCCAGCAGGTTCACCAATTGCACTGCCGCCGTGCCGGCACAGAACGCCACGCTGGTGTCCCTCCCCGCCCGCGGTGCCGGGGTTTCAAACACGGTGACCGTGCCTTCGGCCATGGCGCAGGGGGTTATGCCCGCAACCCGGTACGTATAGGTTCCCGGGGTACTGGTGCCGGGGATGTAGATGCCGCTGGGGAACGGCGCCATGTTCGGCGGTGCAAACCAGGATCCCCCGAGCTGGGCCCCGGGGAGCTCATTGATCAGCAGGAAGGCCGAAGCCGTGCTGCACACGGTTTTGGAGCTGGCCCCGCCCGCCTGGGGCACGGGATTCACGTTCACCGTGAGGGAGCTCGTCTTGTCCACGCACGGGAACACCCCGGCCACTGTATAGAGGTACACGCCGGGCGCATCCTGGCCCGGCACGAATGTGCTGGTATGGGGCAGGCCATCGGACCCCTTCCAGGTGCCGTTGGTGGCAGGGCTTCCCCCCAAGGCCGCGGTCATGTCGAATGCCGCGTCGTTGGCGCACTTGGTGACCACGGCTGACAGGCCCGAATTGGGGCCCGTGGTCTCGCTGATGTGCAGCACGGCCACGGCATTGGCGCATGGTGCCGTTCCGCTTACCGTGTAGGTATAGTCGCCGGGGTCGAAGGTTTGCGGGTTGTAGGTGCCGCTGAAGACCTGGTTGCCGGGTGCGGGTTTCCGCCACACCCCGCCGCCATTGGCCGGGCTGATATAGGGGAGCAGTGCCACGGGCGGCCCGTCGGAGCAGAACGTGGCCCATCCTTCATGGCCCGCGTTGGGCCCTTGCACCACATTGATGGTGGCCACCGCGGAATCCGACGTACAGCCCAGCACGCCGGTGAGCCTGTACCGGAAATGGAAGGTGCCTGCGCCCGCTCCCTGCGCGTTGAAGTACTGGCCGGTCACCTGCCCGGTGGCATCCAGGTCCAGCCAAAGGCCGCCTTGCTGCGGATTGCCGCCAAGGGCGGTGAAGAGGTTCACCTGAGTTTCGGTGCTGCACACGGTCTTGGACCCGTTGTTTCCCGCGTTGAGCATGGGCACAATGGTGACCCTCACCTTGGCCGTATCGGCGGCACAACTTCCGCTGGCCGGCACCACATAGCGGAAATCATAATTGCCGGGAGGCAGCTGCGTGGGCACGCCCGGGTTGAAGAAATGGCTGCTGAGGCGGCCCGTCACCGTGATCTCGCTCCAGGTGCCGTTGAGGTCCGGCGTACCGCCCAGGCCGGTGAAGAGGTCCACGGTGGCCTGGCCCGAGCAGATGGTCAACGTGCCGTTGGTGCCCGCATCAGGGGCCTTGGTCACGGTCACGGTCACCGTGGCGCTGTCCGGCGTGCAAGGTGCGGTGCCGGTCACCTTGTACTTATAGGCGAATGTGCCGGCGGCCCCGGGTATGAACACGCCGTTGCTAAGCGTGCCGCCGGGGCCGGTCCACGTGCCCCCGGCATCCGGGGTTCCGCCCAAGCGGGTGAAGAGGTTCACCGAAGGGTCGGTGCTGCACAAGGCCACGCTGGCACTGTTTCCTGCCACGGGTTTGCGGTATTGCGTCACGGTCACCACGGCGGTGGCATCGGCACAGGGGCTTAGGCCCGCCACGCGATAGGTATAGCCGCCCTGCAGCGCGCCGGGGCCGGGAACAAATGCGCCATTGTTGGTGGCGTTGGTGGGGTCCTTCCAGGTGCCGCCGCTGTTGGGGCTGCCGCCCAGCTGGGCAAAGAGGTCCACGGCGGCGGCGTTGCTGCACACGGTAATGGCGCCGTTGGTGCCGGCATTCGGTGCGGTGTTCACGTTCACCGTCACCTGCGAGGTGTCGTTCGCGCATGGCGCGATCCCCGTTAGGACGTACCGGTATACGCCCGGTGCGGTGGTGCCGGGGGTGAATTGCGAGGGCACCGGGGCATTGGTGCTGTTCAGCCATGTTCCCCCTGCATCCGGCGCACCGCCCAGGATGCTGCGCATGCTGAACGGCGGGTTGGTGCTGCACTGCGTGGTGATCGCATCCACACCGGCGTTCGGCGCCTGGTTTTTCACCACTTGCACGATCGCCGACACGTTGGGGCAGGGTGCGGTTCCGGTAACCGTGTAGGTGTACGGGCCTGAAGGATGCGCCGCATTGGCCGGCTGGAAGATCCCTCCGGCCAAGATGCCGCTGCCCGGGGGCGGTATGGTCCACACGCCCCCTGCATCCGGGTTTCCGCCCAAGCGGGTGAACAAGTTTTCATTCGGGCTGGTGCTGCACAACGTGACCGCCCCGTTGCTGCCCGCATTGGCGGCGGTCACCACGGAGACGGTAACGGTGGCCGTGGCATCCGCGCAGGGTGCGGTGCCCGCCACGCGGTAGGTGTACACCCCCGGCTGGCTGGTGCCCGGAATGAAGTTGCCCGAGGGCACGGGCCCGCCCGGGCCGGTCCATGTGCCACCTACATTCGGTGTGCCGCCCAACTTGCTGAAGAGGGAAAAGGCGCCATCGCTGCTGCACACGGTTTGTGCCCCGTTCAACCCCGCATTGGGGGCGGTGTTCACCGCGATGTTCACCGTGGCCGAGGCGGGCGTGCAGGGTGATTGCCCCGTCACCGTGTAGGTGTAAAGGCCCGGAGGCGTGGTGCCCGGCACGAATGTTCCGGAAGGAAAAGGCACGTTCCCCGGTCCGGTCCACGTTCCTCCTGCGTCGGGCGTGCCGCCCAATTGGGAGAAGAGGGTGAAGGAGGGATTGTTTGAGCATTTCACCACGTTGGTGCTGGTGCCGGCCCGTGGCGCGGTGCGCACGGTAACGGTCACCGTGGCGGATGCGGGGCTGCACGGTGCCTGCCCGGCCACCATGTACACGTACGCTCCCGAGGGGTCCGTGCCCGGCTGGAAGTGGCCTGAATGGGCGCCGCCCGGGCCGTTCCAGGTACCTCCGGCATCCGGCGTGCCTCCCAGGGAATCCAGCAGGTTGAACACGGCGGCATCGCTACAGACCACAATGGACCGGTTGGTGCCGGCCATTGGTGCGTCACGTACCGTGATCGTCAGTTGTGCCGAGGCATTGGCGCAAGGCGTGGAGCCGGCCACGGTGTAAGTGTACACGCCGGCGGGCGATGTGCCCGGGGTGAAGATATCCCCCCCTGCCGGGGCCCAGGTGCCTCCGGGGTCCGGTGTTCCGGCGAGCTGGGCACGCTTGCTGAAGGGCGCATCATTGCTGCAAATGACGATGCTCCTGTCGCCGCCTGCATTGGGGGCGGGCACCACGGTAACGGTCACGGTGGCGGATGCGTTGGGGCAAGGTGCTGCGCCGCTCACCATATAGGTGTACACCCCTGCCGGGGAAGTGCCGGGAATGAATTGGCCGGTGGCCGGGTTGGCGCCGAAGGTCCAAGTGCCGCCTGCATCCGGCGTGCCGGTGAGCTTGGTGAAGAGGTCCACGGCAGGGCCGTTGCTGCACGTGGTGAAGGTGGCACTGGTGCCCGCGCTGGGCGGGTTGTTCACCACCACGGTCACCGTGGCGCTGGCGATCGGCGGACCGGCCACCGTATAGGTATACGCACCCGGTGCGTCCGTGGCGGGGTCAAAGGTGCCGGGGTGTGCCACCGGCCCGCTCCAAGTGCCGCCCGGGTCGGGGGATCCGCCCAGGTAGTTGATCAATTGGACCGCCGCCCCGTTCTTGCACAGCGTGGCAGCCCCGTCACTGCCCGCATTGGCGGCCGATTGCACCTTGCGTGAGGGCCTTTCCGGGAGAAGCTTTCCATACCCGTGCCCACTTGCCGCTGCCCATGCAGGAAGCACCAACAGGGTTGCAACTGTAACCAACGTCCTCGCCCCAACCATGTAATGTACAATTCCCTCGGTGGAAGATCAAAAGCAAGGGCGCAAGATACAAGCGCCCGCCGCTGCCGCGCCATTCCGAACGGGCCAGCAGCTTGGCGCGCCGCACAAGCAGCATGATATTTTCGACGAAGTGCTGGATCGTCCGGATGAAAAATCCACCGGATGGCCCCCACGGCCCATGCAGCCACATGCTATTTCTGTTCTTCACGCG
Organism: Bacteroidota bacterium; assembly: GCA_018266475.1. Taxonomy (GTDB): domain Bacteria; phylum Bacteroidota; class Bacteroidia; order Flavobacteriales_F; family PHOS-HE28; genus PHOS-HE28. Next base: position 6,567 of record JAFEAI010000046.1, on the reverse strand, counting down.
GGGCCTTTCCGAAGGTGATGCCCAGCATCACCTCGTGCGTTCCGGAAGTGTAATTCCGCAAGGCCGTGGTAGTGAGGTCGTAGCTGTATCCGAACTGGAAGGTTTTCTTCAGCCAATACCCCACCATGAAGCTGAGCGCGTCCTCCGTCCGGTAGGTGGCGCCCAGCCAAACCATGTCGCGATAGCGCAGTGTGGCGGTGAGGTCCACCTTTGGCGGCACGGGGTCCACGTACTTCACCAGGAACGAGGGTTCTATCTTGAAGTCATCCCCTATGGCCAAGCGGTATCCGCCCATGGCATAGTAGTGGGGCGCAAGCACGCTGTTGGTGGGGTCGTGTACATCAAAGAAGCGCACCCTGTTGCGCATCAGCTGCGGCGCGGCTGCACCGAACCACCATTTCGGGTGGTAGAGGTACACCCCGAAGGTGGCGTCCGGCATCAGCGCCCCCCTGAGCTGGTCGTCCATCAGGGGGTCGTCCGGGTCATGCATTTGGATCTTCGAGCCGTCGATCAGGAATTGCAGCATGCCGAAGGAGAGTCCCATGCCCAGCTTGATGTCATCGGTGATCCGCAGGTGGTAGGCGTAGGTGAGCTGCATGCCGGTGCGGCGGGAAGGGCCCACGTTGTCGGTGAAGATGTATCCGCCTATGCCCATGTTCCGGCCCAAGGGCGTGGTGGTGCTGAGCACGAAGGTGCGCGGGGCGTCCTTGATGCCGGTCCATTGGTTGCGGTGGCCGCTGCGCACCTCGAACCAGGGCCTGCTGCCGGCCACGGCGGGGTCGTACAGGTAATCGAAGCTGTTGTACTGGCTGAACTGGGGCAGCTGTTGTGCGTGCAGGGCCTGGATGCATGACCCGGCGATCAGAAGGGGAAGGATGCGTCGCATGGCGGCCATGGGTTATCGGATGATGGTGAGCGGGCCGGTGATTGCTTCAGGGAACCGATCGTCGTGCAGGTCCACCACATAGTAATAGGTGCCCATGGGCACGGGCTTGCCATCGTACTTGCCGTCCCACGGGGTGTGGTAGCCCACGCTGCGGAACAGGGGTTCACCCCACCGGCTGAAGACGAGCACCTCGATGTCGGGGAAGATGGATGCGAAGTCCAGGATCCAGGTGTCGTTGTGCCCGTCACCGTTGGGCGTGAAGCCGCTGGGCACCTTCACTTGGGGCACCACGGTCACCAGCACGGAATCCAGGCTGATGCAGCCGTTGGGGCCGATCACGGTGAGGAAGAACCACGTGGTGGCATGGACATTGGCCGTGGGGTTGGCCACGTTCCCGTGGTCCAGCAGGCTGTCCGGCTGCCAAATGAACGTGCTGCCGGGCGGCCCGGCGGGGCTTCCGCCCAATACGGTGGTTCCCTGGATGTAGATGCCGCGGTCCTCGCCCGCATCGGCGATCGGCAACGGCATCACCGTGATGGACAGGGTGTCCGTATCGCTGCACGGGCCGTTGACCACGGTGAGGGTGAAGGTATGCACGCCGTCGGGCAGGGCGCCCAGCTGGATGGTGGGTGCATTGCCGATCGCATGGCCCTGCCCGTCGGCCCATTGGTAGGTGGCGGCACCCTGGCTGGCACTGCCGTCCAGGGCGATGGCCACGCCGGAGCATTCCACGCGGTCCGGGCCTGCATGGGCCACCACGGTGCTGAGCGCCGCCACAGTAACGGCGGTGGTCGTTTGGCATTGGTGGGCATCGGTGACCACCACCACGTATGTGCCCGGGGCTAGGCCGCTGATGTCCTCGCTGGTGGAATGGTAGCCGCCCGGGCCGGACCATGCCACGCCGTAGCCGGGCGTTCCCCCGGTGATGGAAATGGAGATGGCGCCGTCGCTTGCGTTATTGCAACTGGCATCCTGTACGGCATCAACCACAATGGCCAATGCGGGCGGTTCCGTAATGGCGTAGGTGATCACGGTGTCGCAGCCGGCGGCATCGGTGATGGTCACCGTCCAATCGCCCGCGCAGAGGCCACCAATGGTAGCGGTGCCTTGGCCGGTGCCGGGTTCCGGCGCCCATTGGAAGCCCAGCACGCCCACCCCGCCGGTGGCGGCCAGGTTGATGGTGCCGTTGCAGTTGCCGTGGCAATCCGACTGCTGTACGGTGGCCGTGGCCGCGATGGGCTGGAAGGGCGCGATGACAAATGCGATGGTGGTGTCGCAACCCATGTCATCGGTGATGGTTACGGACCAATTGCCGGGGCAGAGGTTGGTGACATGGCCGGTGCCTTGGCCGGCGGGGTTGCCGGGCTGCCAGAGGATGGTGTAGCCTGCACCGCTGCCCCCTGTGGGCGCCACCGAGGCGCTGCCGTCGCAGGGCCCGTGGCAGCTTTCGCCCAGGAAGACAAGGTTCGCCTCCATGGGGTCGCCGGATGCAATGGGCACGTCCGTGGTAATGGCGCAGCCGTGCGCATCGGCCACCACCACGTGGTAGTTGCCCCTGCACAAGCCCGTCAGGTCCGTAACACCTGTGGCGATCACGGTGCCGGCGCCGTTCAGCCAGGTGATGGTATACGGAAGCACGCCTCCGGCGATGTCCACGTGGGCCGTGGCCGCGCAGTCGTTGTAGCAAAGGTTGTCCGTATGCGTGGCGGCCACCGCAAGGGCGGGCGGATCGGTGAGCACGAGGGTGAAGGTGGTGTCACAGGCATGCGCATCGGTGATGGTGACGGACCAGCTTCCCGCGCACAATCCCGTGGCGGTACTGGTGCCTTGGCCGCCGGGCGGCACCGGTGCCCACAGATAGCTCAGCGTTCCGGTTCCCCCCGTGGCGTTCACATGGATGCTGCCGTCGCACGCATCGTGGCACACCACGGGCCCCACCACGGCCGCTGCGGTGATGCGCTGGGGTTCCAGCACCAGCACGCCCTGGGTGATGGTGCAACCGTTGGCATCGGTGATGTCCACGGAATAGTTGCCTGCGCACAGCCCGGAGACCTGCGGCGTGGTGACCACGGGTCCCGTGCCGAGGTGCCACGCATAGGTGTAGCCTCCGGCCCCGCCGGTGGGGGCCACCGTGGCCGTGCCGTCACAGCTGCCATGGCAACTGGCGGGCGTGGTGCCCAGGTTGGCGCTGATGGGCGCGGGCGCATGCACCACGGCGGTGTCCATGCTGATGCAGCCCAGGGCGTTGGTCACCTGCACGAAATAGATGCCTGCGCACAAGTTCCCCAACGTGTTTCCGGGTTCGTTCAGGTCCGTGCCGGCGGCATTGAACCAGGCGATGGAGCAGGTGGGTGCGCTGCACGTGAAGTTCACGCCCACCACGCCGTCGCAATGGTCCGGGCAGGTGAGCATGAAATCCGTGGTGGCGAGCGTCTCCCCTCCCGCATCACTGATCATCACGGGCACGGTGATGCTGCATCCGTGCGCATCTTCCACCAGCACCGTGTACAGGCCTGCGCACAGGCCGTTGATGGTGTTGTTGGTGCCGATGATCGCGCCGTTGCGCCTCCATGTGACGATGTACGGGGCCGTACCTCCGGCAGGTGCCACCGTGGCCGTGCCGTTGCATGCCCCGCAGGTGCTTTGCGTGGCCGAAGGAATCGCTGAAAGCGGTGCGGGCGCGGTGATCGCCCAGGTGATGGTGGTGTCGCATCCGTGGCTGTCGGCCACGGTCACCGTCCAGCTTCCGGCGCAGAGGTTTAGCGCGGTGCTGTTTCCCTGCCCGTTCGGGGGGATGGGCGACCAGGAGTAGGTGTAGGGCCCTGTTCCGCCGGTGGGTGCCAGCATGATGGACCCGTCACAGGTTCCGGCGCAGGCCATTTGGTGGAGCTGCGCATGCGGATCGATCGCAGGCGGGGCGGTGATCAGCACGCTCACGGTGGTATCGCATCCGGAGTTGTCCGCGATCACCACCTGATAGGTGCCCGGGCAAAGCCCTGTGGCGTGCGGTGTGCCTTGCCCGCCGGGCGGCGCAGGCAACCATGAGTAGGTGTACGGTGCCACGCCGCCTGCCGGGCCCACCGTGGCGGTGCCGTCGCAGCTGTTGCCGCAGCTCACGGGCGTGGTGCTCAAGTTGGGCAGGATCTGGTGGGAAGGCAGCACCTGGGCGGTATCGATGCTGAGGCAACCGCTGCCATTGAGCACCTGCACCAGGTAGGTGCCGCTGCACAAGCCGCTCATGGAGGGCTGGTTGCCCACGGGTGTGCCGCCTGCGTTGAACCAGGCCACCGTGCATGGCGGCTGTGTGCAGGTGTAGTTCACGCTTGCCGTGCCATCGCAGGAATTGCCGCACAACGTATGGCCGTCCACCGCCGTGATGTGCTCCCCGTTGGCATCCGGCACGGCCACGGTTTGCGTGGTGCTGCAGCCGTGCGCATCGGTGGCGGAGGCCGTGTACACGCCCGCGCAAAGGCCCGAAAGTGCGGTGCCTGAGCCCACCGGGCCGCCCGCATTGGCCCAGGTGATCGCCATGGCGCCCGAGCCGCCGGAGGCCGTGGCCGCCACCGTTCCATCGCATACCGCGCAATGGCTTTGCGTAGCTGTGGCCGCCAAGGTGATCGCGGGCGGATCGGTCAAGGTGAAGTTGCGGATGGTGCTGCATCCGTTCGCGTCGGAAATGGCCACGGACCAGGCGCCTGCGCACAATCCACCGATGGTGGAAGTGCCTTGCCCGGTAGGCGGCGCGGGTGACCATTGGTATTGGGGCGTACCGCTGCCCCCTTGCACGTTCAGCGCAATGCTGCCGTCGCAAAGGCCATGGCAGCTCACATCGTCCGTCACTGCATCCACTACCAGTGGCGCCGGAGCGGTGATCAATACGCTGAAGGAGGCGTCGCACCCGCCTTGGTCATGCACCAGCACCTGGTAGCTGCCAGCGCACAGGCCGGTGGCATGGGGCGTGCCTTGGCCGCCGCCCGGGGCCGGGCTCCAGGTGAAGGTGAAGGGCCCGGTGCCGCCGCTGATGCCGATGGTGGCCGTGCCGTCGCACAGGCCGGGGCAGCTCACGGGCGTGCTGCTCAAGTTGCCGATCAAGGGTGCGGGTTCGGTTACACGGACGGTATCCGTGGAAAGACATCCGTTTCCGTTTGTAAGCACCGCCAGGTAGCTGCCTGCGCACAAGCCCGTCAGCTGGTCGGTCCCCGTTGCCAGTACGGTGCCTGCCATGTTGGTCCAGTGTACGGTGCATGGCGGATTATCGCAGTTGTAGGACACGGCGGCCGTGCCGTCGCACATGGCCGGGCAGCTTGTGATCCCGTCCACGGTGGTAATGTGCTCGCCATCCTGGTCGGCCACGGGCACCACGATCTGCAGGGCGCACCCGCCGGCATCGGTAATGGTAACGGGATGCAGCCCTGCACACAATCCGCTCACCAAGCTGTCTGTTGTGGCAATGTTCACCGGCGGCCCCCATTGGAACAGATAGGGTGCGTTCCCGCCCGAAGTGTGCAGCAGGGCGATGCCGTCGCACAATCCGCAATGGCTCTTGGTCACTTCCGCCAAGGAGACCAGGGGAGCCGGCTCGGTCACCTGGTAGGTGCTGGTGGCCGTGCAGCCGTGCGCATCCGTGATCGTCACGGTCCAATCCCCCGCGCACAGCTGACCGATGTGCGCCGTGCCTTGGCCCGCAGGTGGCTGCGGGCTCCAGGTGTAGGCAAAGGGCGCGGTGCCGCCCGTAGGGGCCAGGTCCACCGCACCCGTACACTGGCCGCCGCAAGCCACATTGGTTACCGTGGCGTGTGCATTGATCGGCGGCGGTGCGCTGATCACCAGCACTTGCATGGTATCGCACCCGAACGCATCGGTAACGGTCACTTGGTAGTATCCGTGGCACAGGCCGGTAACATGGCTGGTGCCTTGGCCGTTGGGGGGCTGTGGCGTCCATTGATAGGTGTAGGGCGGTACGGCGCCTCCGGTCACGGTCACCGTGGCGGTGCCGTCACAGGCATCGGCGCAGCTCACGGGGGTGGCCGCCACGGCAAGCAGCATCGGCGCGTGCGGCGGCACGGTGAAGGGTGTGGACGCCACGCAGCCTGCCGCATCCGCTATGCCCACGGTATAGTTGACGCCCGCGCACAGTCCGGTGGCGGTGCTGGTTCCCTGTCCCCCGCCCGGGGCCGGCGTCCAGGCGAATGTGAAGGCGCCGCTTCCCCCGGTAGGGGCCACGGTGGCGGTGCCCGTGCAGGTGGCGGTGCAGGATTCAGGCGTCACCGTCAGGTTGGCCGTGATCGGCGGCGGTGCAGCGATGGTGAAGGCGATCACCGTGTCGCAACCTGCGGCATTGGAAACCGTGACCGAATAATTGCCCGCGCACAAGCCTGTTGCATTGGCGGTGCCCTGCCCCGCGCCGGGGGCGGGCGTCCACAGCATGGTGAGGCCGGCCAAGGGGCCGCTCAGCGTGGCCGTACCGATGCACCCGCCGGTGCAGTTGGTGGGTGTGGAGGCCAAGCTGACAGTGAAGGGCAGAGGCGGGGCCAAAGTGAAGTGGAACGTGGTATCGCAGCCGCCGCTGGACACCTGCACGCTGTAGCTGCCCGCGCAGAGGCCCGTGGCCTGCGCATGGCCCTGCCCATTGGGCGGCACCGGCGTCCACTGGTAGGTGAAGCTGCCCGTGCCGCCGGTGG
>JAFEAI010000045.1 GCA_018266475.1 Bacteroidota bacterium | reverse complement strand
TAGCGCGCATGCCGTGGTTTGCGGCCATGACACGCACTGAACGGAAGGCGGCCATGCTGGAGCATGTGGCCGCATGGCAGGCCAGCGGCCTGAGCCGCAAGAGCTATTGCGCCGAGCACGGATTGACCACGCACACGCTTGGCTATTGGTGTGCGAAGGCCCGGAGCACCCCGGGACATGGCGGCTTTGTGCCCTTGGAAGTTGGCACTGGCGAGGGACTGGAGCTGTGCTACCCCAACGGTGTGCGCCTGTTGCTGCCCGCGGGGACCAGCATGGCCCAGGTGGCCGCTTATGTGCGGCTTTACTGATCTATCCTGAGCCTGCCGAAGGATGTTAGCGCTCACCAGTGCCCACCATTACCTCTTGCGCAAGTCGCCCACCGACATGCGCAAGGGCTTCGACAGCCTGTGCGGACTGGTGCGTGATGAGCTCGGGCGCGACCCGCTCAGTGGCGAGGTGTTCGTCTTCATCGGATCGCGGCGCGACCGCATCAAGCTGCTGCTGTATGAGAGCGGCGGCTATGTGCTCTGGTACAAGCGCCTGGAGCGCGGCACCCTGGAACTGCCCAAGGGCGATGGGGCGGTGAAGATCACATGGGCGCAATTGGTGCGCATGCTCGAAGGCATCGCATTGGAACAGCCGGCAGTGCGAAAACGATGGTTGCCAACACCCGCCGGCGGGAAAACCGCGCAGATCACAGCCTGTTGTGGATAAAGCGTGATAACCGGATCTTGACTTTCCGGCGGCGCGATCGGAGTTTCGCGCCGTGATCGCCGAGGCCAACTTGATCGAGGAACTGCGGGCCCAGCTGAAGCTGCGCGATGAGAAGATCGCGTGGCTGACCTTCCAGCTTGAGGAGATCAAGCGGCTGGTCTATGGCAGCCGCAGCGAGCGCTTCGTGCCAGCCCAAGTGCCGGGCCAGGCCAGCCTCTTCGAGGTGGAGGCCACGGAAGAACCGCCCAAGCAGGAGGTGAGCTATACGCGCACCAAGCCGCAGGAGAAGAAACAACCGGTGCGCGAGGCCATCGCCGCGCACCTGCCGCGCGTGGAGCGCGTGATCGAGCCGGAGCACATCCCCGAAGGCGCCAAGCGGATCGGCGAGGAGGTCACCGAGACCTTGGAGTACACCCCGGGCAGCATACACGTGGACCGCATCGTGCGCCCGAAGTATGCGGCGGCGGACAGCGTCATCATCGCGCCGATGCCTTCATTGCCCTTCCACAGGAGCAACCTGGGCGCGACCCTCGCAGCCCTCATCATGGTGTGCAAGTTCGCCGACCACATCCCGCTTTACCGCCTGCGGCAGATCCTTGCCCGCAGCGGCCTGGACGTGGGCGACAGCACCTTGGGCGATTGGGTCAAGGCAATCGCCCGCCTATTGGGGCCGCTCTATGATGTGCTCCGCCAAAAGATCTTCGGGGAGGACTACCTGCAAGTGGATGAAAGCCCGATCGCCGTGCAGGACAAACACAAGAAAGGCACCACGCATACCGGCTATCAATGGGTGGTCCATTCCCCCGTGCAGCGCGCCGTGCTCTTTGCCTACCATCCGGGCCGCGCAGCCGCGTTCCCCAATGAAATGTTCGCCTCCTACAAGGGCGCCCTGCAGACCGATGGCTACAGCGGCTACAACAGCCTGATGGCCCGCGGGGACATAACGCCCCTGGCCTGTATGGCGCATGCCCGGCGGAAGTTCGACAAGGCGCTCACCAACGACAAGGCACGGGCCGAACATGCCCTGCAGCTCTTCGCCAAGCTGTACGACGTTGAGCGCACCTGCGCCAAGGAGGGCATGGACCCCGAACAGCGCAAGAAGTACCGCGAACTGCATGCCCGTCCCGTACTTGAGCAGCTCGGGGTCTGGCTAAGGGAGCAGGTCCTGCTGGTGGCCCCCAAAAGCCCCATCGGCGCAGCCATTGCCTACACCCTTGGCCTATGGCCCCGCCTGTGCGGCTACCTGGCGGACGGCCGCTACCAGATCGACAACAACCCCATCGAGAACACGATACGCCCCATGGCCATCGGGCGAAAAAACTACCTCTTTGCCGGCAGCCACAGCGCCGCACAGGATGCCGCGTTGATGTACTCCCTGCTGGGCACCTGCAAGCTCCACGGCGTGGAACCCTTCGCCTACCTGAGCGACGTGATCGCGCGCATCAGCGACCACAAGGCCAACAAGCTCTACGAGCTATTGCCCCAGAACTGGCAGCCCTTAGCAAAGTAGGCCGTTCCTGCAAGGTGTAGTTGGCCGGACGCTTAC
>JAFEAI010000044.1 GCA_018266475.1 Bacteroidota bacterium | reverse complement strand
GGTCGAGTCCACGCTCGGCCAGGGTGACATCTACGTCACCACGACCGGCAACAAGGACGTGCTCACGCTCGATCATCTGACCAAGATGAAGGACCAGGCCATCGTCTGCAACATCGGTCACTTCGACAACGAAATCCAGGTCGACGCGCTCAAGGCGCTGGCCGGCGTCAAGCACACCAACATCAAGCCGCAGGTGGACAAGTATACTTTTGCCAACGGCAACAGCATCTTCCTGCTCGCCGAAGGCCGCCTCGTCAACCTCGGCTGCGCCACCGGCCACCCGAGCTTCGTCATGTCGAACTCGTTCTCGAACCAGACCCTCGCCCAGATCGACCTGTGGGCGAACAAGGACAAGTACGAGAAAACCGTCTACCGCCTGCCGAAGAAGCTCGACGAAGAAGTCGCGCGCCTGCACCTGGAAAAGATCGGCGTGGTGCTGACCAAGCTCACCGACGCACAGGCCGCTTATCTCGGCGTGGATGTGAACGGGCCGTACAAGCCGGAGCATTATCGCTACTGATCGGCTTGCAGTTCATCGCAACTTGAAACGAGACAGGCGCCGTGAGGCGCCCGTCTCGTTTGGCCATGCAGAATTTCGCACTTGGATAGATGATCAGTTCTCCGGCGCGTCGGGCGTCGTTTCGCCTTTACTGTTGCTCCCCCAGTCCTTCAGTTGAACTTGATCTTCAGCCTGCGCAGCATCTCGAACGTGGTGATCGGCTCCACGCCGAATTGCTCGCATAGGTTCGGTAGCGGCACTTCCACTTTCTTGTCCGCGTTGAACTTCTCGTGGGTAACGAGTATCAGCCCGTTGACCTTTGCGTATGCCGCCAGCCAGCCATCGGCATTGGTGGCGAAAATCCGTTTGGCCGCCGCAGTGTAGTGGGTGCTGACCTGCACCCAGTTCATCATCTCGCCGAAAGCAGCAGCGACCTTTGTGTCTTTGGTGGTGGCCCATAGCGTTTTCGGGGTGGACTTTTTCACCCAATCTTCCAGTGCGTCGCCCCTGCCACCATCAAGCACCTCATCCTTCACACGATCGATGCTTATCAGCATTCCAGCGTCATGTTGTTCGAGCAAGCTTTTCCAGAAACCCGGCACGATGTCGAAGGCGTAATGATCGCGGTGGGATTGGATGAACACATTGGCGTCCAACACGAACTTTTGCTGCACTTCCTTGGCGGCCTTGTTCATCAGTCCTCCACGCCCAAGTCTTTGGCGAACTTGTCGAAGGTGGCTCCACTGATGCCAACCAACTGGAAGGCTTCGCGGTAGAGCAGGCGGCCTTCTTTCGCAGCCGATACCACGGAACGGCCAAAGCGCTCGCCCACTCGCACATGCTGCAAGTCAAAGTACGTAGGCTTCCCTTTTTGATCGGCTTTCGCTTTGAACTCGGCCCTGACGTATTCGCGATAGAACTCTGAGAACTCGTTATAGGTGATGTAGTTCAGGTCCAGCGCACGCCGCGCCGCCACAATCGGACTGACTTTGAATTGCTTGGCCAGCTTGGTGTAGCGATCAGCCGCCAGCCTCGTTTCTTCCCATGCCTTCGGGAAATCTTTGGCCGGAATCAGGAACTCTGCCGCGACCTTGTTGCAGAACTTTTCGCTTTTGCTGTCGGCGGGCAGCGTGGCATCGAAGCCGGACACCGCATTCAGCCCCAGCCACAGGTGCGCCAGTTCGTGCGCAAGGGTGAACATCTGCGCACTCTTGGCATCGCTGGCATTGATGAACACCAGCGGCGCGTACACGTCGCATAGGGCGAAGCCGCGGAACTCTTCTGGGTCGAGTTTACGGCTAGTGTTGTTACCGACAACGCTGTTGAAGACGATGAGAATACCTATGTCCTGCACATGGCGGCGCAACTTAGTCAATGCGTCCAGCCAAGTACTGATGCCCTTGGCCCAGTTGGTTTCCAAACCAAGGCGCTTGCGCATGTCGGCGGCAACATCTTCCGGCTTGTTCTTCAGGCTGAACTGACCGATGAAGGAAAGCGGTTCTTGGCCTTGTTCGATCAGCTCGTTGCGCATCCAGTCTTGGCGGCGCTGCATGGTTTGCACGGTGTCCAACAGGTCGGGGCTGGGGTCGCCCACGGCATGGTCGCCGACGGTGCGGAAATCGGGGATGGACAGCTTTTCCTTTAGCGGCTTACTCAGGAACAGATGGCCGATTGGGGTATGGGTATGCTGTGCCAAGGCTTCAACCTGGCCAAAGGTTAACTCGCCGGTAAGCTCCCACTTAAGCACTTTTTCAGGTTTGATCTTGGCTTTTTTCGCAAACTCGGGCACGGCAAAACCGGCGCGTTCACGCGCCCAGCGCAACACGTCGGGTTGTAGCGCAAGCGAGGTCATGTCCGTTCGGTGGTAGGCATTGGCTGTTGCCAGAAGCAATTATGAAGGATTGTGGCCTATTCAGATTCGAGGTGTCGAGCGGCTGGCAACGCCCGCATCATGGCGTTGCAGATCAGCTCCTTGCATGGAATCGCTTTTGCCCTCGCACCTGTCGTCCATGACGGTACCGCGCCGCCATCTCATTCTTTCGGATTGACAACATCTCGTCATGACGACCAGCGACGATTTCCTGCACCGCATCCACCTCAACGCGCCGGCGGGCGAGGTGCGCTCGCACGCCTCGGCGAGAGCTGGCAGCGAAATTGGGGTAGCGAAAACCCGGGGCACAGAGTGCTCTTTCCTCGGCGCTGCCGCACCGACCAACCCGACGATTGGCGATGCCGCGATGTATGCATGTGTTGCGAATGACACCCTACGCCAACTGCACGATCTGATTCAGCACGAGAAGCACTTCGGCGAACGGCTTGTCGTCCAGCTTGCGTATAGGATGTGGCTTGCCGCCGCGCAATCGCCAATCGAACGACTTGGGCTGGTGGCATAGCACGTAGCTGGTTGCACCCGACTTGCGCCCGCTCGCCACGCCGGCGGCGACAGCGAACGGATTGCTCGCGTTGTAAGCCGCCGCCGTCATGGGCAATCCCACGACCAGCGAGGTGCGCTGATTGAACGCTTTGGGCGACAACACCAGGAACGGATGCACGTCACGCATTTCCCGCCCGGCTTGCGGATTGCAGTCGATCCAGATCACGTCCTGCCGATCGGGCGCCCAAGCGCGCGCGGGCGTGCCGCCGCGCTTGCGAGCAGGCTTGCTCACCACCGCTCGGCCCCGACGCGCTCGTCGACGGACATGGCTTCGCCGCCGTGATTTTGCGGATCGTACCTGGCCAAACGCTGTTCAAGCGTGAGGAATACGTCCTCCACCGGCGTGACGACGACGCGGCCGGCCTCGACAACGATGCTCACGCGCTGGTCCGCACGCAGATGTGCCGCGCGCGCGATCGCTGCCGGCAATCGCACACCCAGATTGTTGCCCCACTGCTTGATGTCCAGCTCGACTGTCGCCACGACGCGCCCCGCTCAATATGTTTATACCGAGTCTAGACTTTGTCGACTTCAAGTGCAACCGTGAAAGCGCGGCGCAATGCGCCGCGCCCATTGCTCCCTGCTTCTCGGCGCATCTGGCCGCCTCAGCCGCGCCGCGCCGCCTCGATCTTCGCGACATCGATCTTCTTCATCTTCATCATGGCATCGAACGCGCGCTTGGCTGCTGCGCGATCCGGATCGGTGAACGCGGCGGTCAGCG
>JAFEAI010000043.1 GCA_018266475.1 Bacteroidota bacterium | reverse complement strand
CTGCTTCTCCTGCGCCCCGGCCAGCAAGGCTTCCGTGGCCGCAAGTGCGGTGGCGTACTGGCCAAGGTTGGCCAAGGAGTCGATCTTGGCCCACGCGGGGTCTTGCTTGGTTGCGGCCATCTTGGGGGTCTTCCGTCCCGAGGCGCAGCCCAGCACCACGATAAGCGCGGCTGCGGCGACCAGCAGGAACTTTTGTGCGTATTGCATCCAGCGGGGCAAAGGATGAAGGCGTAGGGAATTAACGTGCCAAAGATCGCGCATCATGCGTGGTGGTACACGGCAACCGGATGCAGGTTCATCCCGGCGTCCTACCGGTGCTGCCGTATCGCCCTTGAGCAGCTCAAGGCGAGCCGACCAAAGGGCGGGGATGAAACGAGACTTGTACCCGACCTGGGCCGGACCGCATGGTGAAGGGGACGGGGCCATCGGGTCCAACGCGCCCTGCGGGCGCGGCATCCAATAGCGTTCAAACCACGGATGGACACCGATGAACACGGATCCGCCTACCAAGCAAAACAACCTTCCCTATCCGTGTGCATCCGTGTGCATCCGTGTGAATCCGTGGTTCAAGTCCGAATGTGAATGCGCCGCCAGGCGCATGGGTAAGGCCCGATGGCCCTGGCGACGCGGGCCATGGCTGCCCGTTGATCCCATATCTTGCAACCATGCGTTTCCTCCTCATGGTCGTGGCAGGGTGTCTTGCCCAAGCAACGATGGCCGGGTATCGGGAATTGCCGGCTGAAGGGAATCCCTTGCCTGGCGACTACCCGGCCTCGGGTGTCTTTATTGGTGCGGGCGTGGGCCTGGATCATGGCGGGATCGGCTTGCGCATGGACATTTTGGCGAGCGAGCGCATCGGCATTTTCGCCGGAGGGGGATACAACCTCGCCACGGTGGGCTGGAATGCGGGGCTGCTGTATCGCCACCCCGTAAAATGGCTGGCCCGCCCCTACATCACCGGCATGTACGGCTACAACTTGGCGATCAAATGGCAGATACCGGGGGGAGGTGGCACAGGCACCAACTATTATGGCCCTTCTTTCGGTGGCGGTTTGGAGTTCTGGTCTGCTGCGCGAACCAGCTTCTGGCACACCGCCCTGCTGGTCCCTGTCCGCTCCAGCGAGGCAGATGAGGACCTGCGGTGGGCGTCGCCCAAGCCCTGGCCCGTGCTGTTCAGCTTCGGGTACCATTTCTGAGCGCGCGGTCATTGCTCCGTTCCCGCCCAACGCATGTTCCCGCCAAGCAGGCGTGGCCGCCTGTGACCATCCCTTTCTCGCGCCTTGGTTTCCCATGCAGTCTGGGGCTGCGCCATACAACACCCCCAACTTCGGCAGGGGACCACAGGAAGCGGTTGCGGGTTCAAGGCGGGGGCTTTTCCCTCCCGATCGTCTGCCCAGTGCCGGCCCTCCATTGGCCTGCCGTATTTTCAATGCTTTTCCATCGGCGACGCATGAACTTTCCGCTCAACCCACCACCGTGCGGGTGCGGAAATGCACGGCATCCGGCACATGGGCTTTCAACCCCCGCTCATCCCGAAGCCGTTGCTGCGTGGCCAGCGCATCCTCGGCCAGCTTCCACTTGCCCAGATGCTTCTTGGCATCGAAGCCCTTCTGCGGGGCCGACTTGGCACGCTTCACCACAGCACGCAACCGGCACTTCGGTGTCTCCTTTCGGATAATCGTGACCATGTTTCAAAAATAACCGGTCCCCCATATTGGCGCTCTTGCCCTTGCCCACTACGCCATCTGCTGGCACATACCTGCTGCATGCAACTTGGCTCGGCCTTATGGCGAGTATTTATGACTGTCCAGTCCGGATTATCTTGGCTCGCTACCAGCCATGATGCGCAAGCGGTTTCCTGCGCGGTCACGTAGGAGGTCCGTTCAAATTGAACTCACGCGCATCCAAATTGATGTCGCACATTAGTAGCATATATGATACCTTTGCTTGAATTCCACAAGGACGATGGCCGCTCACCTTTCGGGGAGTGGTTTGAAGGGTTGGACAATGCAACGGCACTCAAGGTGAACACCCATTTGACACGCATGTCCTCCGGAAATTTCGGACAGTGCAAAAGCTTGGGCGGCGGCCTGCACGAATGCAAGATCGACCATGGACCGGGCTTCCGGGTCTACTTCGGAAAACAGGGGGACAAGTTGATCATCCTGCTGGCGGGCGGAACGAAGAAGAGGCAGCAGACGGACATTGAAAAGGCAAGGAACTACTGGAAGGTCCACAAGGAACGAACGAAAGCATAGCTCCCATGGTACTGTCAAAAGACTTCAAGCAACGCGTGCTGGCTCGCGCCCAGCGTGACCCCGAGTTCCGCCACGGACTCTTGACCGAGGCCATTGAATGCCTCCTGAACGACGACCTCGATACCGGCAAGGCGTTGATACGCGATTACATCAACGCAACGATCGGCTTTGAACGGCTGGCCGAACGGACGAAGATGAATTCCAAGAGCATCATGCGCAGCCTCTCAGCGGAAGGCAACCCAACCAGCAAGAACCTATTTGCCATTTTGCATTCCCTGCAACGCGCGGAGGGGTTGCAATTCTCGGTGCGTGCTTCTTGAATGCAGGTCACATCAGGTTGGTGCCTGCCACTTTTCCCACGTTGTCTCCCGCTTGGTCAACTAACTCCGACATGTGCCCGGCTTTTTGCCGGGTGCATGGCAGTTTAGGGCCTGCGGCCCGTCAGATACACACTTGCACCCGTGTGGTTCAAGACGGGCCGGAGGCCCTATCAGGCACCCTCATTCGGCAAA
Source organism: Bacteroidota bacterium (assembly GCA_018266475.1). Taxonomy (GTDB): domain Bacteria; phylum Bacteroidota; class Bacteroidia; order Flavobacteriales_F; family PHOS-HE28; genus PHOS-HE28. The sequence continues at coordinate 1,858 of JAFEAI010000043.1, read as the reverse complement.
AAGCCGAGCGAGTTCTCGCGGTGGGAGACGCGAGCGAGTGCAGGAGCGGAAATGCGCGGCATCCGGCAGCAGGCTTTCAATCCTGGGAAAGCGGATGTGGCAGGAGGCTGCCAGGGCATTGGGCAGACCGTTGACACCCATGGCAAGCGGGGCGCCGGGATGGTATCTCGAGCTGGTTGCAGGGATTCCCTCCACGGCACGAGCGTGGACGCGCATGCCGGTGAATGGGAGGTCATCAGGGCCATCGGGTCTTGATCACTTTCCTTGCGCGGGGTCTTGCACCGCCACCCCGGATAACACGGAAGAGACTCCGGAGCAGGGGGCAGGCTGCCAATAGGGCCAAAGGCCCGGCATTATCCCGGCCCTACGCGTGAGCGTAGGGCCGGGATACCAAATGCGCGATTGCCAGGGCTGAAGGCCCGGCCTCATCGCCAGGTGCGGTAAGGTCGGGCCTACAGCCCTCCCCGATAACAAGCTGCATCGCTGCCCAACGCGCAAGCGTTGGGCAGCGATGCGGTCGCGCCTTCAGCGCTCATCAGGGCCCTTCATAGCAAGACAAGAAGACCCGCTAGCCCTGGGGGGCGTCATGCCGATCGGGCAGTACAGCCGTAACTTTACCTGGCCAATCCGAAGAGCCATGGATATCGCAAACATCAAACTGACCTTGATGGAACGCCTCATGCTGGTGTGGGACGAGGCTTCCTTGAGGCGCATCGGCGCGGCCATCGAAACGGAGATTGCCGAGGAGAGCGGCATGGACGGCTACACCGATGAGGAGGTCGCTGAGCTCGATCGGCGCCAAGCCCGCCACTTGAGCGGGGAGAGCAAGTCCTACACGCATGAAGAAGCCATGCGGATGATGCGCGAAGGGTTCAAGGGATGAGCTTTGCGCTGATCGTAACGCCGGAGGCGATCATCGAGGCGGCGGAGATCTATGCCTATCACAAACAGATCAGCCAAGCTCTCGCCGACCGCTTCGACAAAGGGTTGGACGCGTGCTTCAAGGACATCACGCGCAACCCGACGGGCTACCAGGTCCGCAAGAAGAACTACAGGCATGCTATGGTGGGGAAGTTCCGTTACCGCGTGGTGTTCGCAGTGATCGGGCAGGACGTGGTGGTGTTCCAGGTGCGGCACACAAGCCGCAAGCCCAGCAAAAAGTTCGGCCCGTAGGGAAGAAGTATCCGCTGGGTTGAGCGCCCTCCCTCGTCGTGCCTCGCGTGGTCAACTAACTCCGACATGTGTCCGGCTTTTTGCCGGGTGCATGGCAGTTTAGGGCCTGCGGTCCGCCCAAAAACCCCGCCTGCAGGCTCGGGTACCGCTCCATGGAGCGGAGCGTGGCGGATGGAACAAGAAAGAATCTCCAAGGCACTTGGCAAAATTGTATCCATTGGGCCAACGATGCCTATTTTTACCGAAGCCATGGACCACAAGAACACCTTTCCACCCCGAGTGGCACCCACCTCTCGGAACAAGGTGTTGACCGCCGTTACCTCCATGGTATCGTCAACCGGCCGGATGCGCTGGACCTCACCTGTCGACATTCCACCAAAACCTTCGCATTTCATCCACATGGGGTGGAATATGCGAGGATCACCTTCGCACAACCACTTGTGAAATAGGCGAGGATCTGCGGCAATCCTACGTTACCAGTAATTGTATGACAGCGACGCGAATATTAATAATTTGAATTAGGCACTTAGGGGTTAGTGATTGTCTGGTAGGAACAAGGCTCCGCCCGCATCATCCTGTTGAGCAGGTTCTCGAACACACCTTCCTTCATGAAGCTGCGATTGAACCGGAAGCAGTATTCATCGATGTATGCCTGCAGGTGAACGGCATGGTGATGCACACCGCG
>JAFEAI010000042.1 GCA_018266475.1 Bacteroidota bacterium | reverse complement strand
CTGCTGCCCCAGGGCCGTGCGGAGGCCAAGGAGCGCGCCCTGAACATGGTGGAACAAATGGATGCCGAGAAGTTCGGCAACTGCTCCAACATCGGCGCCTGCGAGATCGAGTGCCCCAAGGACATTTCGCTGGAGAACATCGCGCGGCTGAACCGCGAATACATGGGTGCGGTGCTTACCGAGGAGAAGGGCAAGCCCGTGCCGTTCCACGCGGCAAAGCAGCCGTAATACCGGATCTGCTGCCGGTACGCCAGGGGCTGCCGCGTGGGCGAAGCCGCAGGGTCGCCAAGGAGTTCGGTGCGGTGGCGTGGTCAGGGCCTTCCCGGCGAAGGCCCGCATTACGGACCGGCTGGGTGAAGCACGTTGGAACGGATGCCGACGCTGCAACATCCGCCCGGAACAGGAGAGCCCGCGGACCTTCCCACACCGTCTACGGAGCCGCAGTACCGGTGCGCTGTACGAGCGTTGGCGGCTCTATGTCGTCCGGTACGATGTAAAGGCCCGGGAATTCCGCCTTTAAGGATTGGCGCAACGCATCAGCGGATACGCGGTCGCGCAGATCGCCCACCCGCACCCGGAAATTCGGTGCCAGGTAGCTCAGGTAGGCCGGCACGTCCGGGTGCTGTTGCAGGAACGTGCGGCGGGTGGTCTCCGCCTTGGCGCGGTCGCCCAGGAAGATCTGTACCCTGTACCCTTTCAGTACGCGCTTCTTGGCCGCATAATCGGCCATCATGGCCTGGATGCGGCTGCTTTCCTCCACGTGTACCCGCCCCTGGCGGGCCGTATCCTGCGGCACCGGTGCCACTGCGGCCTTGGCCGGTTCCTGGGGCCTGAAGAGGCGGTCATCCCCCTGTGCGTGGAGCCCGCCGGAGAGGAGGCACGCGGTGAGCAAGAAGAGCTTGTGCATGTTGCGCCAAAGGTATCGGCAGCCCCACAAGGGGCAAGCACCGTGCCGGGGTGCTTCCGCCCGGGGTGCCGGGAACGATCCAAAACGTGGGGGCGCCGGTTGTGCAGGATGACGCTGCCGTGACATTGGAACCATTAGAAATGATGCGGCTTTCCCGGCATTTCGCTGACCATGGAATGATTCTAAATAAAGGCGCGGGGCACCAACAGTGCATCGGAGGGATGCGCACGTAAGGCTCTGCGCCTACTTTTGCCCGGCGCGGAACGTTCGGGCTCCGCATCCAAAAACGTTCGGAATGTCCCTTGAATGCAGGCTTTTTAAGCGTCCCTCCGGGCTGTTCAGCCACCTTGTCCTTCTCGCGTTCCTGTTGATCGGCACCGCTGCCTCCGCCCAAGTGGACGAGGCCAAGTACGGCACGGGCGAAAAGCTCTTCAAGGCCAACTGCGCCAGCTGCCACAAGCCGGACAAGGACATGACCGGCCCTAAGCTGCAAGGCTCCAAGGCGCTGTGGGAAGGCAAGGGCGACGTTCACGAGTGGGTGAAGAACAGCCAGGCTTACATCAAGAGCGGCAACGCCTATGCCAAGCAGCTCTTTGAAAGCCACAACAACATTGTGATGCCGCCGCAATCGCTCTCCAATGAGGAGATCGACGACGTGCTCTACTTCGCCGACAACTACGCCCCCGCCGGTGCCAAGGCCCCCGCTGCTGCCGCACCGGCAGAAGCGGCCAAGCCCTCCAGCTCCTGGGAATGGCTGGTGGTCACCGGCCTGATCCTGCTGGTGGTGCTGCTCTCCCTGGGCGGTGTGCGCAACCAGCTCAGCAATGCGGTGCGTGAAAAGCAGGGCCTTTCCGCAGAGCCGGCCCTGGGCACCTGGGGCCGCATCAAGCGCTGGGCCGTGGGCAACAAGGGCTGGGCCTCCGCTGCCGTACTGCTGGTAGTGGTGTGGCTGCTCGTGCTCCTGTGGAACTTCATGTTCCGCATCGGGGTGTACGGCGGCGACAAGGTGGCGCACTACAAGCCCGAGCAGCCCATCAAGTTCGACCACACGCTGCATGCCGGCAAGGACAACCTGGCCATCAACTGCCAGTACTGCCACAGCGGGGCCTCCAAGAGCAGGCACGCGGGCATTCCCAGCGCCAACGTGTGCATGAACTGCCACCAGGCCGTGGGCGAATCCTCGCGCAACCCGTGGAGCACTGCGGAGATCGCCAAGATCTACGCAGCCACCGGCTGGGACCCCAAGGCCATGAAATACACCGGAGAGCAGAAGCCCATCGTGTGGAACAAGGTACACAACATGCAGGACTTCGTGTTCTTCAGCCACCAGCAGCACGTGGCCGTGGGCAAGGTGGAATGCCAGGAGTGCCACGGCCCCGTGGACACCAAGATGGACCAGGTGGAGCAGTGGAGCCCGCTGACCATGGTGTGGTGCCTGGAGTGCCACAACAAGCGCGAGGTGAACATTGCAAACACCGACAACGGCTACTACCAGGAGATCCACCGCCGCCTTACCGAAACGCCCATGGGGCGCAAGGAACTGCAGAAGTACCTGGAGGACGAAAAGGTCACCGTTCGTGAACTTGGCGGCTTCGAGTGCGCCAAGTGCCATTACTAAGATCGATCAGCGAGCACAGATGTCGAGCACAAAGCAATATTGGCAGGATCCCGCCGCCATGGGCGATCCCGCAGGCATGCCGGTACCGGTCAGCCCGCACGAGTTCAACGAGCCCCTGCCGCTGGACCAGGTGCTGGCCGACGGCAGCATCACCGGCAGCACCACCAGCCGCCGCGATTTCCTGAAGTTCCTCGGCTTCTCCGTGGGTGCTGCCACCCTGGCCGCCTGCGAAGCCCCGGTGATCAAGAGCATCCCCTACGTGAACAAGCCCGAGGAGATCACCCCGGGCGTGGCCAACTGGTACGCCAGCACCTATTACGACGGCGAGGATTACGCCAGCGTGCTGGTGAAAACGCGCGAAGGCCGCCCCATCCACGTTACCGGCAATCCGCGGTTCGGCATCAACCGCGACCCGAAGTCGGGCCGCTCCGCCATCAACGCGCGCATCAACAGCAGCCTGCTGCCCCTCTATGACAGCGAGCGCCTGCGCGGGCCCGTGCTCATGGGCGGCGGCAATCCCGTCCAACATGCATGGGCCGATGCCGACAAGGCCATCGGCGAGGCGCTTTCCAAGGCCAGCTCGGCGGGCAAGCGCATCGTGCTGCTCACCAACACGGTGATCAGCCCCAGCATCAAGGCCGCCATTGAGGTCTTCAAGGCCAAGCACGGCCTGAACATCAGCAAGGATGCCGCAGTAACCGCCACGGTGGGCGGCACCGTGGACCACGTCCAGGTGGACGCCATCAGCTACGCCGGCATCGCCAGCGCCAACCTGAAGAGCTTCGGCAAGTGGGCATTCCCCACGCTGAACATGCACAAGGCGGACGTGCTGGTGGGCATCGGGGCGGATTTCCTGGGCAATTGGGGCAGCAACACCGAGAACACCTGGCAGTACACCAGCCGGCGCCACCCGGAACAAGCCACCGCGGGCGAACCCATGAGCCGCCACTGGCAGTTCGAGGGACGCATGAGCATGACCGGCGCCAATGCGGACCGCCGCGTGGCGGTGAAGCCCAGCCAGGCCCCGCATGTGGTGATCGCGCTGCACAACGCCGTGGCGGCCGCCACGGGCGGTGCCGCCGCAGGCAAGGCCGACCTGCCGGAGGGCCTTGCGGAAGCGGTGGCCCAATGCGCCAAGGAACTGGTTGCCGCCAAGGGCAAAAGCCTTGTGGTGTGCGGGGTGAACGAGGAAGGCGTGCAGGTGCTGGTGAACAGCATCAACAACATGCTGGGCAACTACGGCAACACCATCGACATCCGCAACGCCTCGCCCTTCTTCCAAGGGAACGACGCGGCCATGGCCCAGCTGGTAAAGGACCTCAACGCGGGTTCCGTGGGCGCCATCCTGATCGCCGGCGCCAATCCCGCATACACCCTGCCCAACGCGGAGGAGTTCAAGGCCGGATTGAAGAAAGCCGCGTTCAGCGTGAGCTTCAGCGGCTATGCCGATGAGACCGCCTCGCTGTGCACCTGGATCGCACCGGACCACCATTGGCTGGAAAGCTGGGGTGACCACAGCCCCAAGGCAGGCACCTTCGCGCTCACCCAGCCGACCATCCGCCCCTTGTTCGACACCCGGCAGTGGGGCCACAGCCTGCTGAAGTGGAGCGGCGTGGAAGGCGACTGGCACGGATTCGTGCAAGGCGTGTTCAAGACCACCACCGGGGCCAGCTGGGACCAAAGCCTGCATGATGGCGTGTACCAGGGATCCGCGACGGCCGGTACCGAGCCGTCCGCATTCAATGCAAGCCTGCCCGATGCCGCCGCCAAGGCGCTGGAAAGCGTGAAGAACCCCGGCGAATGGGAGATTGAGCTCTATGCCTCGGAGGCACTGGCCAGCGGCCTGCACGCCAACAATCCTTGGTTGCAGGAGCTGCCGGACCCCATCACCAAGGCCACGTGGGACAATTACGTGTGCATCAGCCCGGAAGACCTCAGCGCCCTCACCGGCAAATCCTTCAAGGACTTGTACATCGGGCAGGAAAGCCCGGCCAACTTGGTAAAGGTGACCGTCAACGGCATTGCCATGGAACTGCCTGCCGTGCTCAGCCCCGGCCAGGCCCCGAAGACCATCGCCGTGGCCCTGGGCTATGGGCGCGGCGCCAACGGGGAGCGCGTGGGCCGTGCGGCCTGCCTGCACAACCCGGACGGCAGCCCGGCGCCCGTGGGCAAGAACGCATGGCCGTGGACCGCGCTCAGCGGCAACACCGTGCGCTACGCATCCACGGCGGCCACGGTGGAGCGCACCGGCAAGACCTACGCAATCGCGCTGACGCAGACGCAGCTCACCGGCATGGACCGCAGCAGCGTGGTGAAGGAGACCACCTTCACCGTGTGGGCGCTCAACAAGCCCAAGGAAACCTACAACCAGCCCCACGAGCTGGTGGTGCACGAGGACGTGAACAAGGACGGCAAGACCGACGTGGAGGACCGCGTGCCGGCCACCTCCGTCACCCTTTGGGCGGACCACCCGGTGGCCGAGGCCGGCCACCGCTGGGGCATGAGCATCAACCTCAACGCCTGCATCGGCTGCGGGGCCTGCATCACCGCCTGCAACAGCGAGAACAACATCTCCGTGGTGGGCAAGGACGAAGTGCGCCGAAGCCGCGAAATGCACTGGCTGCGCATCGACCGCTACTACAGCAGCGACACGCACGAGGACAGCCCCGGCGGCAGCTGGGCCGGCAAGCTGGCGGCCATGGAGGTGCCCAGCGTGCAGCCCTCGGTGCTGTTCATCCCCATGATGTGCCAGCACTGCAACCATGCACCCTGCGAAACGGTGTGCCCGGTGGCGGCCACCACGCACAGTGACGAGGGCCTGAACATGATGGCCTACAACCGCTGCATCGGCACGCGCTACTGCGCCAACAACTGCCCCTACAAGGTGCGCCGCTTCAACTGGTTCAACTACGTCACCGAGCAGTTCGGCGAGGTGAACCCCGCCTGGGACGACCTGGGCCGCATGGTGCTCAACCCCGACGTGGTGGTGCGCAGCCGCGGCGTGATGGAAAAATGCACCCTGTGCGTGGAGCGCATCCAGGCCGGCAAGCTCGAGGCCAAAAAGGCCGGCCAGCCGGTGAAGGACGGCGACATCCAAACCGCCTGCTCCGCAGCCTGCGGCTATGGCGCCATCGTCTTCGGCGACCTCAACGATGCCGCCAGCGAGGTGCGGGCAGGCCGCCAAAACCCGCGCGCCTACCAGATGCTCGAGGAGATCGGCACGGACCCCAACATCAATTACCTCGCCAAGGTGCGCAACACCGTGGAAGGAGAGAACCATCAAGCCTAAGAGAGAACCGGTAAAATGCATCAAGAAGCTGCAATAAGGCCACCCCTCATCCTGGGCCACAGGACCTACGGCGACGTTACCGCCGACGTGACCGCCCCCATTGAGAACAAGGCGCCCAGGGCGTGGTACGTCCTCACCACCATCGCCTCCATCATCGCCATCTACGGCGTGGGCTGCATCCTGTACCTGATCAGCAAGGGCATCGGTGCATGGGGCTTGAACAAGACGATCAACTGGGCCTGGGACATCACCAACTTCGTGTGGTGGGTGGGCATCGGCCACGCCGGCACCCTCATCAGCGCGGTGCTGCTGCTGTTCCGCCAGAAATGGCGCATGGCGGTGAACCGCTCGGCCGAGGCCATGACGATCTTCGCCGTGATGATGGCCGCCGTGTTCCCCATGATCCACATGGGCCGCATTTGGCTGGCCTATTTCGTGTTCCCCCTGCCCAACCAGTTCGGCTCCCTGTGGGTGAACTTCAACTCGGCCCTCCTGTGGGACGTGTTCGCCATCTCCACCTACTTCTCCGTTTCCGTGGTGTACTGGTACATCGGCCTGATCCCCGACTTCGCCACCCTGCGCGACCACGTGAAGAAGAAGTGGCAGAAGACGCTCTACTTCTGGTTGAGCTTCGGCTGGACGGGCAATGCCAAGGCGTGGCAGCGCTTTGAGGAGGTGAGCCTGGTACTGGCCGGCCTGGCCACGCCGCTGGTGTTCTCGGTACACTCGGTGGTGTCCATGGACTTCGCCACCTCGCTGGTGCCCGGCTGGCACAGCACCATCTACCCGCCCTACTTCGTGGCCGGCGCCATCTTCTCGGGCTTCGCCATGGTGCAGACCCTGCTGGGCATCATGCGCAAGACCATGAAGCTGGAGGCGTACGTGACGCGCAAGCACGTGGAGTACATGAACATCGTGATCATGGTCACCGGCGGCATTGTGGCCGTGGCCTACGCCACCGAGTTCTTCATGGGCTGGTACAGCGGCGTGGAATATGAGTACTACACCTACATGTCCGTGGGCGCGGCCACCGGCCAGTACGCATGGGCCTTCTGGGCGCTGATCATCTGCAACATCCTCATCCCCGGCACGCTCTGGTTCAAGAAGGTGCGCACCAGCTTCTTCTGGTCCTGGGCCATCTCGATCGTCATCAATGTGGGCATGTGGTTCGAGCGCTTCGACATCATCGTGCTCTGCCTGCACCGCGACTACATGCCCTCGGGCTGGACCATGTTCTACCCCTCCTGGGTGGACGTGGGCACCTTCGTGGGCACCATCGGCATCTTCTTCACCTTCTACCTGTTCTTCGCCCGCTATTTCCCGGTGCTGGCCTTCAATGAGCTGAAGACCATCCTGAAGTCGAGCGGGGAGAGCTACAAGGGCGAAGTGTTACCCAAATCACAGCATTGAGCGCAATGGCCAATAAAGTCATCTACGCCGTATACGAGGACCCGGAGCTGCTGAAGGATGCGGCGCGCAAGCTGGTGACCGCCGGCGTGCAGGTACGCGACGTGTTCAGCCCGTTCCCCATCCACGGCATCGACCCCATCATCGGCCTGAAGCGCACGCGCTTGGGCATCGTGTCCTTCATGTTCGGCATCATGGGCCTTTCACTGGCCATCCTGGGCACCTGGTGGATGATGATCTACGACTGGCCGATGAACATCGGGGGCAAGCCCAACCAGCACTTTTACCAGAACGTGCCGGCCTTCGTGCCGGTGCTGTTCGAGTTCACCGTGCTGTGCGCCGCGCATGGCATGGCGATCACCTACCTGATCCGCAACAAGACGCTGCCGGGCATGGCCGGGCGCAACCCCGACCCGCGCAGCACCAACGACAAGTTCATCATGGAACTGCGCACGGAGGAGAACCACGGATTTGCGCCCGAGGCCATCACCGGCATGCTGCGCGATACCACGGTGCTGGAGATCAACGAACGGCAATGCTGAGCATGAAGAACAGGAAGACCGGCCCGGCCCTCGCCATTTGCGCCATCGGCGGAATGGCCGTGTTGGCGGGCTGCAGCAAGGACCCGAACAGTGCGGGGCTGGAGTACATGCCCGACATGTACCGCAGCCCGGCCATTGAGGCCTACGTGGATTACGGCCAGGACCCCTACTACTTCGGCGACAGCCTGGCCAAGGCGCAGCGGGCCACCCAGAGCGCGCGGCTGCCGGTGGAGGGCACCATTGCCTTCGCGAACAGCGAGGCGGATGCGGCGTTCAACTTCCCTTATCCTTACCCGCACACGCCCGAAGGCTATGAGCAGGCCGGGCGCGAGCTGCACAGCCCCATCGCCATGACCGAGGCCACGGTGGCGCAGGGCAAGGCCCTCTTCGAGGTGTTCTGCATCGAATGCCACGGGCCCGCCGGGCATGGTGACGGCACGGTGGTGGCCAAGGGCGGCTATCCGCCACCGCCGGCCTATGACGGACCGCAATTGAAGGACCTGCCGGAGGGCAAGATCTTCCATTCCATCACCTTCGGGCGGAACATTGCCATGGGTGCCCATGCAAGCCAGTTGAACCAGAAGGAGCGCTGGATGCTGGTGCAGTACGTGAAGTACTTGCAGAACGGCGGCAAGATGCCGGGCCAGCAGGCGGAACAGACCAACCCGGTTGCCAACGCAGCCAAGTGACCAATTAAGCAGCGATGAACTTCACCATTAGCAAACGCGCGGGCGCCATCACCTTGGCCCTGATCGTGGTCGGCCTGGTGCTGGCCGTGATCGGCCTGGCGGGTGACCACACCGAGCACAAGCAGTACACGTGGGCGGCCTTCTACGCCAATGCCCTGTTCTTCTTCTTCATAGCCTTGGGCACCTTGTTCTTCTATTCGCTGAACCACGTGACCGAAACGGCCTGGACCGTGATGGTGAAGCGTGTGTATGAGGCCATCGCCATGTACGTGCCCTGGGGGGCGTTGGCGGTGCTCATCGTGCTGGTGGCGGGTTCCCTGGGGGTCCACCACATTTGGCACTGGATGGATGCGCGCACCTTGGACGTGGCCGACACGGCCCACTACGACGCGCACCTTTCGCTGATCTCAAGCTACCTGAACAAGCCCTTCTTCTGGGTGCGCGCCATTGTGGTGCTGGCCACCTTCGTGTTCTTTGCACGCTGGTTCCGCACGCACAGCCTGCGCATGGACCAGGAGACCGGCACGGCACTGGTGGCCTCGCATTGGAAGAACTACCGCAAGAGCGTGCTGTTCACGGTGCTTTTCGCCTTCCTCAGTTCCATCCTGGCCTGGGATTGGATCATGAGCATCGAACCGCATTGGCACAGCGCCCTCTTCGGCTGGTACGTCTTCGGCGGCATGTGGGCCGGCGGCATGATCACGGCCGTGATCTTTGTCCTGTACCTCAAGGGCAAGGGCTACCTGCCCCAGGTGAACAGCAGCCACCTGCACGACATGGGCAAGTGGGTGTTCGCCGTGAGCTTCCTGTGGAGCTACCTTTACTTCGAGCAGTTCATGTTGATCTGGTACTCCAACATGCCGGAGGAATCGGCGTACTACGTGCCGCGCATCGGCCATCACCCATGGTTGATCTGGGGCACCTTCTTCATCAACTTCGGCCTGCCCATGCTGCTGCTGATGAGCCGCGATGCCAAGCGTTCGCCCAAGTTCCTGATCGGCGTGGGCGCATTGATCTTCCTGGGCCACTGGACGGATACCGTGCAGATGGTGATGCCCGGGGCCTTGGGCGCGCACTTTGAGGGGATCGGCCTCTTGGAGATCGGGTTCTTCCTGGCTTTCCTGGGGCTGTTCATCCGCGTGGTGCTCAACGCCCTTTCCAAGGCGCCGCTCACCGTGGTGGCACATCCCTTCCTGGAGGAAAGCGTCCATCACCACATTTGATACCGGGGGTTAACCGAGCATAACAGAACAAGTCATGATGACGTTTTTGATACTTGCCGTGCTGGTGCTGGGCTTCCTGGTGGTGCTCCGCCTGAGCCGCGTGGCCGAGCTGGCCAGTGAACTGCGCGGATTGCGCGAGGAGAACATCCCCGAGCGGGACAACCGCATCAACGGGCGCCTGATGTGGGTGTTCGGCGTGCTGTACCTGGCGCTCTTCACCTGGATCCCCTTCCACTACAGCGACGTGTTCCTTCCGCCGCCTGCGAGCACCCAGGGCGTGTGGATCGATGACATGTACATCTACAACTGGATCCTCCTGGGCGTGGTGTTCTACGGCACCAACATCGCCCTGTTCTGGTTTGCGGGCAAATACTACCACCGCGCCGATCGCCGCGCCCACTGGTACCCGCACAACAACACGCTGGAGATGCTCTGGACGGTGGTGCCATCGGTAGTGCTGGTGGCCACCATCATCTACGGCATCATTGTGTGGAACCGCATTACCCAGGCCCCTGCGCCGGGCACCATGGAGGTGGAGATCTACGGCAAGCAGTTCGATTGGACCTTCCGCTATCCGGGCAAGGACGGCAAGCTGGGCGCCACGGATTACCGCCTGATCACGGCGGACAACCCGCTGGGCATCGTCACCCGCAAGGGCATCGCAGACCGCTTGGCCGGCCTGAAGGATGAACTGGCCAAGGCCGTGGCCGACCGCGACGCGCAATCCGCAGTGCTGCCCAAGGACCGCCTGAAGGAGAAGGATGAGGACATTGCCCACATGAGCCGGATGGTGGAGCGCATCATGGGGCTGCAAACCCTGATCGAGCAAGACATCAAGGACAACGGCGACAACAGCAGCTACCTGCACGGCGCGGACGACAAGGTGACCAAGGAGTTCCACCTGCCGGTGAACGAGGACGTGGAACTGCTGATCCGCAGCCAGGACGTGATCCACAGCGTGTACCTGCCCCACATGCGGGCACAGATGAACGCCGTGCCGGGCATGACCACCCGCATGCACCTGAAGCCCACCATCACCACGGACAGCATGCGGCTGATCACCAAGAATGAGCAGTTCGACTACATCCTGATGTGCAACAAGGTGTGCGGCATCTCGCACTACAACATGCAATCGCCGCTAACGGTGGAAACGCCGGGGGCCTTCAAGGTATGGAGCCTGATGTTGCCCGTATTTGAAAAACCGGCCGCCGCCGCTACCGCCGCCCCCGCAGCAGCGGACAGCACCAAGGCGGTGGAGGCCCCAGCGGCCCAGGCAGCCGCCGGAACGAACAAACAATCGAATTGAGACCATGAGCGCCGCAGTACATCCGCCGGTAGCCGATAACCACGGCCACGCCCACGCGGACCTTCACCAGCACAAGGAAAGCTTCATCTCGAAGTACGTCTTCTCGCATGATCACAAGATGATCAGCAAGCAGTTCCTGATCACGGCCATCGTGATGGCATGGGTGGCCATGCTCATGTCGATCATGTTCCGCCTGCAGATCGCCTATCCGGGAGAGAGCTTCGCCTTCACCCATTTCTTCCTGGGCGACAAGTGGGCGCCCAACGGGGTGATCAGCCCCTCGATGTTCCTGGGCTTGGTGACCATCCACGGCACCATCATGCTCTTCTTCGTGCTTACGGGCGGCCTGTCGGGCACGTTCGCCAACCTGTTGATCCCTTTCCAGATAGGTGCCCGGGACATGGCCAGCGGCTTCATCAACATGCTTTCCTACTGGTTCTTCCTGGCGGCCTCCATCATGATGCTCTCCTCCCTGTTCGTGGAGAGCGGCCCCGCTGCGGGCGGTTGGACGGTGTACCCGCCGCTGAGCGTGCTGCCCGAGGCCATTCCGGGATCCGGCATGGGCATGACCCTTTGGCTCTTCAGCATGGTGCTGTTCATTGCCGGCTCGCTGATGGGCAGCCTTAACTACATCGCCACGGTGCTGAACCTGCGCACCAAGGGCATGAAGATGACCCGCCTGCCGCTGACGGTTTGGGCGCTGCTGCTCACGGCCATCGTGGGCGTGCTGGCCTTCCCGGTGCTGGTGAGCGCCGTGGTGCTGCTGATCATGGACCGCATGCTGGGCACCAGCTTCTACCTCAGCGACATCTACGTGGCCGGTGAGGCATTGGACAACATGGGCGGCAGCCCCATCCTCTATGAGCACCTCTTCTGGTTCCTGGGGCACCCCGAGGTGTACATCGTGATCCTGCCCGCCTTCGGCATCAGTTCCGAGGTAATCTCCACCATGAGCCGCAAGCCCATCTTCGGCTACCGCGCCATGATCGGCTCGCTGATGGCCATCTCCTTCATGAGCTTCCTAGTGTGGGCGCACCACATGTTCATCACCGGCATGAACCCCTTCCTGGGCTCGGTATTCGCGTTCACCACCATGCTGATCGCCATTCCCAGTTCGATCAAGGTGTTCAACTACATCACCACGCTCTGGCGCGGCAACATCGTCTTTTCGCCGGCCATGCTCTTCAGCATCGGCATGGTGTCCACCTTCATCGTGGGCGGCCTCACCGGCATCATCGTGGCCAATGCGGCCCTGGACATCCAGGTGCACGACACCTACTTCGTGGTGGCCCACTTCCACATGGTGATGGGCGTGAGCGCCATCTTCGCCATGATGGCCGGCGTGTACCACTGGTTCCCCCGCATGTACGGCCGCATGATGAGCAACAAGCTCGGCTATGTGCATTTCTGGGGCACGCTGGTGGCTGCCTACGGCGTGTTCATCCCCATGCACTACGTGGGCCTCGGAGGGGGACCGCGCAGGTACTACGAGTACACGGAGTTTCCCATGTTCCAGGGCCATTACATGGACCTCAACGTGATGATCACCATCTTCGCCTGCTTCGGCGGGCTGATGCAGATCGTGTTCACCTACAACTTCTTCCACAGCATCTGGCGCGGCCAGGTGGCCCCGCAAAACCCCTGGCACAGCAACACCTTGGAGTGGACCGCCCCGGTGGAGCGCCTGCATGGCAACTGGCCCGGGCCGCTGCCTACCGTGTACCGCTGGCCGTACGATTACAGCAAGCCGGGCAAACAGGAGGATTACGTACCCCAGACCGTGCCCTTGGAGGACGGTGAGGAGGACCATTGAGCATCCCTGGATGGAGCGCGGAGCATCCGCGAGCAGCGAAAAGCCCGCAATCCACTTGCGGGCTTTTCGCCTTTTTGCAGGCAAGCTGCTTGCCCCGGCCGCAGGGCTGCTCTGCGCCGCCCCTTGCCAGGCACAGTTGCTGGACAGCCTTGCCCTGTTCAGCAGGCAGCCCGCCCGCTTCACGGCCAAGCTGGATTCGCGCGGCTCCTTCATCAGCAACAGCAACGTGAAGATCTTCGGCATCAAGGCCGGGCTGGAGCATGCGGGCAGGTTCCAATACGGACTGGGCTACGCGTTCCTTTCCAGCGATGTGGAACATGCCGGCACCGTGGACGGGCGCGCGGGCACGCCCCTGAAGCTGTCCCTGCGCTATGCCACGCCGTACGTGGAATACGCGTTCTACCAGCGTGGGCCGTGGGAGGCACGCATCCCGGTGCAGCTTGGCCTGGGGGAAGGTGCGCTGGCCTGGACCGCCGCAGACGGGCGGAAATTGACCTTTAAGCGGTCTTTTTTATTGATGTATGAGCCTGCGATGACCGTCCAATACCGGTTTTTGCGCTATTTCGGGGCCAGCGCGGGCTGGGGCTACCGCCTGATGCTGGTGCATGCCGACCTGGGCGAGCAGCTCACGGCCCCCATCTACCTCTTTGGCCTGAAGGTGTTCGTGGGTGACCTGTGGCGCGACCTGAAGCCCGCCTTGCAAGCGGGCCGCTGAGGCCCCTTGGCCCATGTCCTTTCCGGCCCGGCACAGCCGCCACGGTGTAATTTTGGCCTCCGCCATGCCCGAGCAGTTCGATCTACGCCAGGAGCAGCGCTCCTCCTCGGACAAGGAGATGGAGCAAGTGCTCCGCCCCCGCCGGTTTGAGGAATTTGCCGGCCAACGCGCCGTGACGGACAACCTGAAGGTGTTCGTGCAGGCGGCCAAGCAGCGTGGCGAGGCCCTGGACCATGTGCTGCTGCACGGGCCGCCGGGGCTGGGCAAAACCACACTGGCCGGCATTGTGGCGCAGGAAATGGGCGTGGGCATGCGCATTACCAGCGGGCCCGTGCTGGACAAGCCCGCCGACCTGGCCGGCCTGCTTACCAACCTGGAGCCCAACGACCTGCTTTTCATCGACGAAATCCACCGCCTTAGCCCCATCGTGGAGGAATACCTCTACAGCGCCATGGAGGACTACCGGATCGACCTGGTGATCGATGCGGGGCCGAATGCGCGCACGGTGCAGATCAACCTCAACCCCTTCACGCTGGTGGGCGCCACCACGCGCAGCGGCCTGCTCACCGCACCCCTGCGCGCCCGCTTCGGCATCAACTGCCGGTTGGATTACTACGATGCGGACACGCTCACGGGCATTGTACAGCGGTCGGCCGGCCTGCTGCACGTGCCTACGGCCCCGGAGGCGGCCAATGAGATCGCACGCCGCAGCCGGGGCACGCCCCGCATTGCCAACGCGCTGCTGCGCCGCGTGCGCGATTTTGCCCAGATCCAGGGAAACGGCACCATCGACATGGCCATCGCCAAGCACGCGCTCAAGGCGCTCAGTGTGGATGCCCACGGCCTGGATGAGATGGACAACCGCATCCTGCTTTGCATCATCGAGAAGTTCGCCGGCGGCCCCGTGGGGCTGAACACCGTGGCCACCGCCGTGGGTGAAGAGAGCGGCACCATCGAGGAAGTGTACGAACCCTTCCTGATCATGGAAGGCTACCTGATGCGCACCCCGCGCGGCAGGCAGGCCACCGAGCTTGCCTACAGGCACTTGGGCAAGGCCCCGCAGGCCAAGCCGGGAAGCCTGTTTGAATAGGAGCGGCTGATGATGGCGGGCCGTGCTTTCCCGCACCGTGAAAATGGGTGATCCGAAGGAACGCTCCGAACGCATTAAGGCCAAGGCCCTTGAGCTGGGTTTTCTGGCCTGCGGCATTGCCCAAGCGGATTTCCTGCAGGAAGATGCCAGCCGGCTGGAGCAATGGCTGCGCGCGGGCAAGCATGGCCGGATGGGCTACATGGCCAACCACTTCGGCCTGCGCACGGACCCGCGCGAACTGGTGCCCGGCGCCAAGAGCGTGATCAGCTTGGCGTACAACTATTTCACGCCGAACAAGCAGACGGATCCGGAAGCACCCAAGCTGAGCACATACGCGTACGGCCGCGACTATCACAAGGTGGTGAAGCAGCGCATGAAGCCGCTGATTCAGTTCATCACGGAAACGTACGGCCAGGTGGAGATGCGCTGCTTTACGGACAGTGCGCCGGTGTTGGAGAAAGCATGGGCCGAACGTGCGGGCATCGGCTGGCGCGGCAAGCACAGCCTGATCATTCGCAAAGGCCAAGGCTCGTATTTCTTCCTCGCGGAGATCATCCTGGGCCTGGAGCTGGCGCCGGATGCACCGGCCACGGACCATTGCGGCACGTGCCGGCGCTGCATCGATGCCTGCCCCACGGAGGCCATCGAGCTATACGGCATCAATGCCAGCAAGTGCATCAGCTACTACACCATCGAGCTGCGGGAAGCCATTCCCGCGGATGCAGGGGATTTCCGCAACTGGGCCTTCGGCTGCGACATCTGCCAGCAGGTATGCCCGTGGAACCGGTTCAGCACCCCGCACAACGAGCCGGATTTTGCGCCTAAGCCGGAGCTGATGGAGCTAACTGCGGCTGAATGGAACGAACTGACGGAGGAACGCTTTGACAAGCTCTTCTTCGCCAGCCCCGTGAAGCGGACGAAGTACGACGGGCTGATGCGCAACTTGAGGTTTCTGAGGGAGTGAACTGCTATCTATGCGCTGTCCGGAGTCCTTGCACTGTCCTGGGCCCTTGCGCTGCCCTGATACCTTGCGCTGTCCTGAGACCTTGCGCTGCCCTGAGCCCGTCGAAGGGCGAGCTACAGCTACGCTGGTCGATATGGGCTGAATTCAGTTGAAGCTGTGGTTCGACGGGCTCACCACAGCGGTGGTTCGACGGGTTCACCACAGCGGGCGCTCACCACAGCGGTGGTTCGACGGGCTCACCACAGCGGGCACTCACCACAGCGGTGGTTCGACGGGCTCACCACAGCGGGCG
>JAFEAI010000041.1 GCA_018266475.1 Bacteroidota bacterium | reverse complement strand
TTCGGCTCCCCCCGCGATTTCCAGGGCTATTGCATCGGTGCAGGCATTGCTATTGAATCGGCCTTGAATAGTTGACGGTTGCCTGCCAAGTAATCAGGGACATTGGGCTGAGCGGAGCCGAAGCCTCCTCGCCAGATCATCAAGGAAATTTCAAAAGGTCGGATCGCCGATCATTTCGTGCCGGCTCGCTATCATGGCTGCGGCGAATTAGCTGCTTGGTTCACCGGAGTGCGTCCAATGGATCGCTACCACCGCATTGCAAAGACCTGTGCGGGTTCCGGGCGGCGGCCACCGCATCCGGCTCCCTATCCGACCAAGTGCGCCACCCCGCTGTTCACATCCTCGTACAGGTCGCGCACCCGGCTGTTGTGGCACAGTTCGCGGAACTGTTCGCGGATGGGCTTGTAGGCCTCATGGAAGGGGCACGGATGCTTGTCGCTGCACCGGCTGAGGCCAAGGCCGCATTGCGTGAACAGGTCGTCGCCGTCCATCGCATGCACGATCTGGATCACCCGCTGGTCCGCCTGCTTGGGGGTGATGTAGAAGCCGCCCGTGGGGCCTTTCGCACTTTGGATGATCCCCGCCTTTACCAGCTTCTGCAACAGCTTGCCTACCGTATGCTCGTTCTCGCCGGTGTATTCCGCCACTTCCTTCAGGCTGCTGCGCGTGCCGGCGGAGAGCTTGGAGCCCAGGAAGACCACGGCCTTGATGGAGGCTTTGCACGTGAGGCTCAGCATGGCATCAATATCCGCCGAGGAACTGGCGGCCTTCCTCGGAGATCATGTCCTGCCGCCATGCAGGGTCGAAGGTCACCGTCACCTCCGGCGCATAGCCGGGCAGCGTCATCTTCAGCGATTCGGTGACGTTGGCCAGGATGGATTCCCCCATGGGGCAAAATTCCGTGGTGAAGGTCATCAGGCAGATCACCTTTTTCTCCTCTTCCTTTACGTCCAGCTCGTAGATCAGCCCAAGGTCCACCACGTTCAGCCCCACCTCGGGGTCGTCCACGAACTTCAGCCCGGCTATGGCCTTGCTGATCCGCTCTTCATGCTCGTCGGCCTCGCTCATTTGTTGAAGGGTTTTCGGGTTAGCAGTTTTCCCACGTTCCAATTGTACAGCACGGCCGCCAGCAGCAGCACTCCTGCGCCGGCCCGCAGCAGCAGCGGTGCGCCGCTGAGGATGCCTGCGCCGAACAGGATGAACCCCGCCAGGTAGGTGAGGCCCATGGCCTTGTACACGCGGTGGCTGAACAGGTCCTTGGGGCTGGGCATTTTTCCCAGCGCGGCACGGTGCCTGTAGATCTTGTTCCACACAATGAAGGGCAGCGTCTTGAAGGTCATGCCCAGGATGATGGCCGTGAGCCAGCCGAAGAAGATGGTGAAGCCGTACAGGAGCACCAGCGTGGCGTGGCCCCCGGCGGAGGAGAGCAGGGCGCCGATAAGGACGATCAGCACCAGCGAGGGCAGCAGCAGCATGCCCACGGCCAGCAGCGAGGCCTTCATGGGGTCATCCACCTTCTTGCGGATGCGTTCCGCGTAGGCCCGCCGGCAGTAGTGCGCAAAAAGCAGCAGCCCCGCCAGCACCAGCAGGGCGGGCACATAGTTGAGCACGGGCGCCATGCCGTAGAGGAAGCCAAGGCCGTACAGCACCAGCGCCGTGTTCACCAGGATGAACACCGCCCACAGCAGGCGCGGGTTGGTGTACTTGCTGATCAGGAACATGGGGATCAGCCGCGAGCCCACGCCAAGCACCAGCAGCAGGAACCAGCCCACCAGGCCCAGGTGCGCGTGCAGTGCGAGGTAGTGTACCGAGTCGCGCGTGAGCAGGGATGTGGTGAAGTTGAACAGCAGCGCCAGCCCCAGCAGCACGGTGAGCAACAGCCAGATGGTGGCGGTGAACACGAACACGGCATGCACGTTTTCCCGTTTGCTGCGCGAAATGCTTGCCGCGATGTTGGCCGTGAAGGCAAGCACCGCGCACACCACTAGCACGCCGCCGAGCTGCGCGGGCCAGCCCAGATTGAAGGTGAAGAATCCATGGACCAGCAGCGGAATGCCAGCCGCGCCGAAGCCGAAGGAGGCGTAGGCCAGCTTGTTGCTGTACAGGTCGTTTTCAATGAGCACCGGCACCAGCTGGTGGCTTGCGCCCAGAATGATCATGGTGGCCCAGCCCAACGCCATCAGGTGGGTGATGGCCAGCAACTGCGGCTGGAACCAATGGCCGCCGAAGGAGCTGGTGGAGGTAAGCAGCAGCACCGCTGCGGCCAGGAAGGCAATGGCCCCGTATGCGTAAAAGGGGATCACCACCTTGTAGGAGGTGGTCCGTGCCACGTTGCTGCCCAAGGGTGATCCGAACATAAGCGGCTACTGCAATGCCCAGCGCACCACGGCGGGGCGGGGGATAAGCCACGGATGGACCCGGATGAAGACGGATGGATGCATCAAGGCCATCCAGGTCACTGGCGTTTTATCCGTGTACATCCGTGTTTATCCGTGGTGGAGAGTTCAGGCTTTGAAGATGAAGAGCTTCACGTCACCTTCCGCGATTTCCTTGGCCCGGTATTCGAATTTGCGTTCCTCCAGCTCGGGCAGCAGGAACACCGGGATCCGCTTGTGGTGTACGTACAGGGCCTGGCCGTCCGCCAGATGATCCAACTCGTCCAGGATGGTGAGCATGGGCAGGGGCATCTCCAAGTGGCGCACGTCGATGGTCTTGGTGCGGCCTCTGAACTTTTCCACCCAGCTTTCAAAGTCGTCGTTGCTCCCGCGCACTTGGGCATCGGGCAGCTTGGCATCACCGGATTTGAAGAACCAGGTATGGTAGGTGTTGCCGTCGATCACCTGGTTGTAGCTCTGGAAGCCTTGCTTGCCTAAGAGCTGGATCAGCGGGATGGGCTCGAAGTCGTTGATCAGCTTCAGCGCGTGCCCGGCGGGCAGGGCCTTCACCTTGCCCAGGATCAGGTTGAAGGGGTCTTTGCCTCCGCTAAGGATGGGCCGCACGTCCAGCTCCATCACTTGTTCGGGCTTCACCTGCTTCATGAACTCAGGCATCGGTTCCGCCGCCTGTTCTTCTTCCTCCTGCACGGCCAGGTCCGCCTGGAAGCCCAGTGGAGCCAACTTGGCGAAGAAATCCTCCGGCGTGCAGCCGCCGATCCTGCTGGCCATGCGGATGGTGGTGCGCGAGGCCATCAGCTTGCGCAGCAACGGATTGCGCAGCTTGGTGAACTTGGGCGACAGGCTTACAATGGCCTCCAGCGCTTCGGGGTTCTCGCGCAGCAGGGCGGAGATCTTGGTGCCTGCGTTGATGGTCATTGGAGGGAGGCTACGGTTGCACGCGGATGAACAGGTACGAAGTAAAGAAATGGGGAAGCATTGATCGGTTCCAAATGGATTTCTCTGCGCCCATCCGCGTGCGTTCCGTAGTGGTGTGTGTGGATTTGATGCGGCAGCGTGAAAGGGTGCGGGGAGAATGGAGTTGGATGAACCCCCGCACCCTCGCACTGATTTCAATGGAACGAGCGTTCCAGTTCCGCTGCCTTGGGGAAGAGGATGTTGTTCTCCAAGTGGATGTGTACGTGGGTGTCGTCCTCCAGCTCGTGCAGCAGGCGGAACAGCAGCGTGTAGCTGGCGCAAGCATCGCTGGGCAGCGTGTAGCCGTCGGTGATCTCGTTGATCTCGTCCAGCTTGCCGCCTACGGAGACGTGCTCTTTCACCAAGGCGTCCAGCTTGTCCTTGAAGCGCCCCATGGTGCTGGCGGGCAGCGGCTGGCCCGCGTTCTTTGCCGCCACCAGCTGCTTGATGTAGGGGAACATCGTGCGCTCTTCCTCAGGCAGGTGGGCGGTGAACTCGGCGATCACTTCCTGCACCAGCTTGTTCACCTGGTTCAGCTCGGGGTGGTTCATCCCGTGTACTTGCGCCACCTTGGCGGCATACTTGCCGATGTCCGGCAGGTGCTTGCGCAAGTAGCCGTGGTGCGTGTTCACGATGAAGTCGGCCAGGAAGTCGATGCCCCAGTCGTTGTAGGGCAGGGCCGTGGAGGTTTGCACCTTGTCGGCCTCGCGCAGCTCCTGTTCAATGCGGGTGACGTCCAAGCCCTTGGCGGCACAGGCCTCGGCCACGGTCATGCCGCCGTTGCAGCAGAAGTCCAGGCCGTATTTCTTGAAGACCTCGGCCTTGCGCATGTCCTTGGTGACGATCTCGCCCAGCGTTTCCGCACCGCCGCCGGCCGGCCGCTTGGTGATCTTCACGCGCCACCACCTGGGGCCTTGTTCCAGGTATTCCCAGGTGAACACGTCGCCCATCTCGCCCTGCATCTGGTAGTACAGCGGCTTGGGGTCGTGGTCGTTGTGGATGGTGAGGCTTTGGCCTTCCTTCAGCGCGTGGTAGCGGGAGAAGATGGTGGGGTGCTTTTCGCGCGGCGCCAGCTTGGTGACGTCCAGGATGTTTTCACCGCCGGGGGCGGCCCCCGCGATCTGGCGGGTGATCTTCACCTTCCACCATTCGGGCCCCTGCTCCAGGTAGTCCCATCCGAAGGCACCGCCGTATTCGGCCTGCAGGTGGTAGTGCAGCGGCTTGGGGTCGTGGTCGTTGTGGATGGTCAGGCTTTCGCCGCCCTGCAGGGCCTCCAGCCGCGCAAAAATGGTGCTGTGCTTGATGGCCGGCGGCAGCTTGGTCACGTCCAGGATGTTCAGCCCGGCTTCGGCGTTGCGCGGGGCGATCTTGGTGATCTTCACGCGCCACCAGGCAGGGCCCTGCTCAAGGTATTCCCAGGCGATGGTGCCGGGGTGGGTGTGCCCCAGCTGGTGGCGCAGCGGCGCGGGGTCGTGGTCGTTGTGGATGATGAGGCTTTCGCCTTCGCGCAATTGCGCGATGCGGCCGAAGATGGTGGAGTGCTTTACCGCCGGTGCCAGTTTGGTCACGTCCAGGTTGTTGTCGGTCATTGTTTCCATGGGGTGCCCCGGTTCTGTGGAGCTGGTGGCGAAGGTAGGCAAGTGCGGCAAATAAAAGCATGATGATACTTTTATTTGTGCGTGTTCCGTGGGCGGCCACCGGGTGGTGCGGCCAATAGGGCGGCCACCGGGAAGCGGCGGATGCCATGGCACTGGCGTGAAAGCGGCATCCTGGCGCGCTTTCGGGCGCATCAGCGCAAGCCCGGTAATGAGCTTGGCCAGGAGCGGGGGATGGGGGCTATGCCTCGGCTTTCTTCGCCACCTTGGGACCGGCGGGGTGCGGCGTGTAGCCGAAGAGCCGGTTGTCCTTGATCATGTTGTCCACGTAGGGGGGCACCATGGCCTCCCAGCCGTCCTGGCCTTCGCGGATCATTTGCAGCACGGCCTTGCTGAAGATGTGCAGCACATTGGGGTCGTACGTTTCGATGTCCACCATGCGCTTGTTGCTCAGCAGGTAGTCGTACAGCGGGCGCAGCCTGGGGTGTACGGGCATGTTGTCCAGCGTGGTCAGGGGCTGGTCGGCGCCGGGCTTGCCGGGGTACACGTAGATCTTCAGGTCGCGGGTGAAGAGGATGCCGAAGGCCTCGAGCATGCCGCCGTTGAGGTGGCGGTAGTATTTGTCGTCGAACACCTGCACCAGGTTGTCTACGCCCATGATCAGGCCCATGCGCGCCTTGGTGTAGCGGCTGAAGTATTCCACCAGCTTGTAGTATTCCTGGTAGTTGCTGATCAGTACGGTCTGCCCCAGCGAGCAGAGGATGTCGGCGCGGTCGATGAAGTCCTTTTCGTCCACGGCGCCGCTGTCGGCCTGCAGGTTGTTCAAGGTGATCTCGAAGAGCACTTGCAGGTGCTGCCGGTCCACGCGCTGTTCACGGATGAACATGTTGTAGCCGTTCATGATCATGTCGATGTTCACCTTGGTCACCGGCCTGAAGCTGCCGCGGATGGCGAGGATGTTCTTTTTGTAGAGCACCTCGGCGGCCTGCAGGTTTTTGCCGTCCGGCCCGAAGATCACCGCGTCGGTGTACCCGCGCTTCACCAATTGCAGGCTCAGCAGGCGGTTGTCCACCTGGCTGAAGTCGGGCCCGTTCATCTGGATCATGTCGATCTCCACCACGTGCCGGCTCACATTGTCGTACAGGGTGGTCATCAGGGCGTCGGGGTCCTCGAAGTGGAAGAAGCAGGCGTAGATGAGGTTGACGCCGAGCACGCCTATGTTTTCCTGCTGCAGGCTGATGTCGGGGTCGTGCAGGCGTACGTGCAGGATCACGTCGCTGGTGGGGCGGTCCGGCGCGGTTTGGAAGCGTACGCCGAGCCAGCCGTGGCCGGTGTGGGGGTGCTCGTAGGTGCTGGTGGCCACCGTGTTGGCGAAGGTGAAGAAGCGCTTGGAGGGGTGGTCCTTGCGGTCCAGCCGCTCCACGATCAGGCTGTATTCATGGCGGATCATGTTGCGCAGGCGGCTTTCGCATACGAAGCGGTTGCCGGGCTCGGCGCCGTAGATGGCGTTGCTGAAGTCCTTGTCGTAGGCGCTCATCGCCTTGGCAATGGTCTGTGAGGCCCCGCCAGCCCTGAAGAAGTGGCGCACCGTTTCCTGCCCGGCCCCGATCTCCGCAAAGGTGCCGTAGATGTCCGGGTCGGTATTGATCCGCCGCGCCTTTTGGTTCGGGCTAAGCTGTACCCTGTGCTGTTCGTTGGTCATGCGCGCCTTGCCTGGTCCCTGTGGTGCAAAGGTAGCAGCCCGCCTTGCGGCGGCGCCCTGCACGGCCAGGGCAAACGCATCAAAAGTCTTAGGATATACAGGAGATAGTCATTATCCCACCCCGCCTTCAGTCGCTTGGACTTGACCCCGATCTTGGTGGTGGTATCGCGTTTGAACAAGGTCAGTGTCATCTTGGCCAAAGTGGAGAAGTTCATGGCTGCATTGTCTTTCCGCTTACGGCTGGAGTCCTCCCGGTAGCTGAGGCCCAGTTGCCAGTGCAGACCGTTTTCAATGGCCCAATGTCCCCTGACGGCCCGGCCGATCGATTTGGCATCGGGTGGCATGGTGGAGATGAAGTACCGGGTCATGGAACTGGTCTTTCCGGTAGCCTTGTAATAAATCTCGCTATCCACGCGGGAAATGGTCTGAAGCCCCGCCCAGCGTTCAGCGCGGGGCACCAGCCCCGGGTCGGCGATCACCGAGCAGGTGCGGGTGGTGATCCGGCCATGGTCACAGTCGGTATCCTGCCAAGTGTCCGCTGCGGGCTTAAGGGCGAAGGATTGCTCGATCCCGGTAAGCAGTTCGGGCTGGTTGCCCTTGACGCAGAGCACGTAGTCGGCTTTCCGGTCCACGATGGCATCTGCGATCTCCGTATAGCAACCGGCCGCATCGATCGTTACCACGCAACCCTCGATGAACAACATGCGCAGCAGTTCGGGGATGGCCTTGCCTTCGTTGGTCTTGTCCTGCACGCGAAGTTGCCCAAGGCTTACCTGGTTGCTGCCGGACCACGCAGAAACCACGTGTGCCGCAGTGGCATGCAAACCTTTGCTCCCTCTCAGGGTCTTGTCGTCAATGCTCACCACCTCTCCCTCGGTACGCTCGGCGATCGAGGCCGCCCACTGCCCGAAGCAGCTTTCAAATTCCCCGGGTTCCAAAGCCGAAAAGAACCGGTTGTAGGTGTCATGCGTGGGGATCCCGTTTGGAAGTTGGATTACGGTGCCAAGCCATTCCTGCTTTGCCTTGCCAAAGGACTCAATCTCGTTCCAGGTATCGGCACCGCAGGCTATCGCCGCCACGCTGATGAATACCAGCGACTCCATGGGATGTAGCTGGGTGCGTTCCATCCGGGGGGTGCTTCAAGCCCTCAAAGTAAGAAAGGAGTGGTCGTGCTTGGCTCATGGGGCTGTGTTTGGCCCGCAAGCATGCGTCCGGCGCATTGGGATCCAATACCCTTCAGGAAGATCGAATCACAACCACATGTTCATTATCCACGGCCTACGCGAAATTTAGATGCGTTTGCCTAGGGGGTGGCGCGGGGGTTGCCGGGCACGTGCGTGGACACACGCGCCAGTGGGAAATTATATGCTCGCGTTAGTTGGGGGCAATCCGTGCTCGGCGCAATAGCTCTTGCGGCTCAGGCCGCTGGCCTGCCATGCGGCCACATGCTCCAGCATGGCCGCCTTCCGTTCAGTGCGTGTCATGGCCGCAAACCACGGCATGCGCGCTA
>JAFEAI010000040.1 GCA_018266475.1 Bacteroidota bacterium | reverse complement strand
TCTGCGTTCACGGGGTTGGGCGTGGCGGTGATGGTGCCCGCCACCCCGGGGAACACGGTCACTGCGTGGGCGATCAGCGTATCGGCCGTGCAGCCGGCATCATTGCGCACGGTGAGGGAAACATCATAGCTGCCGGGGTTGGCGTAGGTGTGCGCAAAGCTGCTGTCGGTGCGGGTGGTGCCGTCGCCCAAGGTCCACTGCACGGTTTGGGTGCCGCCGCCGGTGGTGTCGGCAAAGGCTACGGTAAGGGGGCTGCACCCCGAGATGGGCGCAATGGCAGGGAATGGCTGTGGGATTGGAGCCGGTGCCACCGGTGCCGAGCCCATCAGGCACTCATTGTTGAAGGTGCTGGCCATGGTGTACACGCCCGGGCCGTAGTTGCCTGCGGAAACATTGAGGGTAGTGCCGGTCTGCCCAGGCAATGCGATCCCGTTCAAATACCATTGGTAGCCGGTAGCACCCGCCGGCGGCACCGCCGTAGCCACCACATTGCCCGCGCACAAGTTGCCGGTGGCGGAGGTAGGGCTTAGCACCTGGTCGCCTGCAACGGTCAACATCAGGTCATCCACAAGGAAATACGGCGATAATGATGTTGTAACGCCGTGGCTGTCCACAAAGGTGCGGCTTACGAAGGAGGCCGGCAGGTTGCAGGCTCCACCGATCATGATGGAGTGGATGTCCTGCGTGGGCGTGAAGGTGATGGAGACACGCACCCAGTTCCAAGAAGGTTGCACGTTTACGCGCCCCAGTTCGTTCCAGCCGGGAACCGAACCGATGCAGTCATTGGGGGCGGTAACAGCCACCGGAAAGGGCACGCATGCATTGGCGTAGCCGAAGATGGCCATGGGCAGTGGATCGGGGTAGAGGATGTCGATGGCGCGGCCCTGCTCCGGTGTTTGGGTATGTAAGCCGTCGGCGGCGGCGGCGGCAATCCAAAGAGAGAGAGTATAGGAGGTGCCTGCGATTAGCGGGTGGGAAGGCAAGGGGTAGGTGAGGCATGTGCCGACATATTCCTTGTAGCCCACGTCGGCATACATGCCCACGGCACCATCGCCGTCCGGGGGCGGCATCGGCATGCCTACCGGGGCGTAGCCGCACATGTTCAGGTAGTCACTGGTGGAACCCGTGGCCTGGTGCCAGCCGGTGGCGCAATCCAGCCATGGCGGAGTGTACGGCGGGGAAACGAAACCGAACGGGCAGCAGGTCCGTTCCTCGAAGGAGTGGTTGCGGATGTAGCTCTGCGTGCCCGGCCCCAGCAGGTTGGTGCTGCACGGGCAGTCCGGGTCGTTCAGGTCGATCAGCCCGTCGCCGTCATCATCAATGCCGTTGTTGCAGATTTCGGTCTGCGCCCATAGCACACTGGGCAACAAAGAGGCAGCGATGAGGACTTGTATGGTTCTCATTACCGGGGAGCGATTACGGGTGGAAGGGAGAGCATGGTGGCCGGTGCGGGAGTGGAGATTCCCGCGGAAGGAAGGGAGGCAGTTGGAGAGTGGGACCTGCTAAACTCGTTTTTATGATCGGCTAAAGTAGCCTAAAAGTGATGGATTTGAAATGTCTTGTAGAATTTCTACTACAAGCAATGAGGTGTCTCTATCGCATTGGTTTGGCCCGGCGACTGCTCATCGGATCAGGGTGACGTGGCCGAATCCCTGGTGGAGGGGCATTTTGAGGCCCATTGCGCGGTAGCGGTAGGGGTACACGCCGATGGGCGCTTCCTCTCCCTTGATGCGGCCGTCCCAGCGGACGTTGAGGTCGTGGCTCTCGAAGGCGATGGCCCCCCAGCGGTCGAAGATGATGAGTTCGTACTGGTCGATCAGCAGGCCGGTGCCCCCGAAGGTGTCGTTGAAGCCATCGCCGTCCGGGGTGAAGGAGTTGGGGAAGTAGAGGGTGGCGCTGGGGGGCCTGGTGCGCACGCTGTCAGTGGC
>JAFEAI010000003.1 GCA_018266475.1 Bacteroidota bacterium | reverse complement strand
TCCTTGTTCTGCTGGTCCTTGTTCTGTTGGTCCTTGTTTTTATCCCCTTGCTGCTGCTGTTGCTGCTGTGCGGCGAGCATCTTTTGGGCGTAGGCCAGGTTGTAGCGCGTATCCGCATCATCGGGGTTGCGCTTTAGGGCCTCCTTGTAGGCGTGTACCGCTTCCTGGTATTTCTTTTGGTTCATCCAGGAGTTGCCGAGGTTGTGGTAGGCATTTGCCTGTGCCTGGCCGCCCTTTGCCATGGAGGCGGCGTTCTCGTAGGCGCGTTGTGCGGCGGCCATGCTGTCCTGGCGGTAATAGGCGTTGCCCAGGTTGAACATGCCGCGCTCGTCCTTGTCCGCCTTGGAGAAGGCTTCCACGGCGGCGGGCAGGTTGCCCTTCTGGTAATCGGCGTTGCCTTTGCGCAGGTCGCGTTCTATGGCCTGCGCGCCAAGGGTGCCCGCCAGGGCGGAAGCGGCCAGCAAAAGGATCAGGCGTTCCATGGCAGTTTTAGTTTGCGTTCACCGGCAAGCAGGCCGATCAGCACCAGGGCACAGGCCATGGCCAGGAAGTACTGGTAGCGGTCCTCATGGCCTGCATACACGAAGCTGCCGAGGTTGGTCTGGTCCATGCGGCGCAAGTTGGCCACCAGCGTGCCTATGCCGGTGCTGCCGGCGGTGGCTTGCACGTATTCGCCCTTGCCGGCCTCGGCGGTGCGCATCAGCACGTCAGGGTCCAGCTTGGCGATCACGGTTTGCCCGTCCTTGTCCTTCTTGAAGCCCACCATGCGCCCTGCGAGCCGGATGGGGATGGGCGCACCCTGCGTGGTGCCCAAGCCCACGGTGTTTACGATGATGCCGTCCGCCGCGGCGCGCCTGGCGGCCTCCACGGGGTCGTCATCGAAGCTTTCCCCGTCGCTGATCACAATGATGGCCTTTCCCTTTGCGGCATCGGAGCCGAAGCTCTTGCGGGCCTGTTCGATGGCGGCGCCGATGGCGGTGCCCTGGGTGCGCACCAGGTCGGGGCTGATGCTGTTGAGGAAGATCTTGGCCGCGCTGCGGTCGGCGGTGATGGGCATTTGCGTGTAGGCCTCCCCGGCGAAGACCACGATGCCGAGGCGGTCACCGCTCATGCGGTCGATCAGTTCGGTGAGCGCGCGCTTGGCCACTTCCATGCGGTCCGGCCGGATGTCCTCGGCGAGCATGCTGTTGCTTACGTCCAGGGCCACCACCACGTCCACGCCCTTGGCCGTCACCTCTTCCAGGCGGGTGCCCATCTGCGGGCCGGCCAAGGCGAACACGGCGAAGGAGAATCCGTGGCGGAGCAGCAGGAATTTCACGGTGGACCGCCAAGAGGAGATGCCGGGCACCATGGCACCGACAAGGTTGCTGCTGCTGAAGCGGTTCAGGGCCCTGTTCTTCAACCCCACCGCCAGCAGGTACACCAGCACCAGCAAGGGGCCTGCGAGCAGGGCCCACAGGACTTCCGGGCGTTGCACGCGGAACTGCGGCAGGTAGCGGGCGGAGGTGAACCAGAAGAGCAGCCCCACGGCCCAGGCAAGGGCCTCGGTGGTGAGCACTGCGGCCGCCATGGGGCCGGTGCGGTATGTGCCGGGCGTGCTCATGGGGTGGTGCGCAGCAGGGTGTTGCCCAAGAGCACGGAAAGGAAGAGCAGGGCGCAACCGGCAAGCAGGGGGCGGAAGTACTCATCGGTGCGGCTGCTGTGCTCGGTCACCTTCATGCGTGTTTTTTCCAGGCGGTCGATCTCCTGGTAGATGGAGCGCAGTTTCTTTTCGTCGGTGGCGCGGAAGTAGCGTCCGCCGGTCATGTCGGCCATTTTCTTGAGCATGGCCTCGTCAATGTCCACGTCCACGTAGTCGTATTTGTATTGGCCGTTGGGGTAGATGGCCACCGGTGACAGGGCCTTTCCCTGGGTGCCCACGCCCACGGTGTACACGCGGATGCCGAGTTCCTCGGCGATCTGGGCGGCATCCAGGGGCTGGATGGTGCCGGCATTGTTCATGCCGTCCGTAAGCAGGATCACCACCTTGCTTTTTGCGGTGCTTTCGCGCAGGCGGTTCACGGCGGTGGCCAGCCCCATGCCGATGGCGGTGCCGCCGGTGATCAAGCCGGTGCGGGCCTTCATAAAGAGGTTCTTCAGGACGGCATGGTCGGTGGTAAGCGGGCACTGGGTGTAGGCCTCGCCCTCGTACACCACCAGGCCGATGCGGTCGTTGGGCCTGTCATTGATGAACTGGATGGCCACGTCACGCGCGGCTTCCAGGCGGTCGGGCTTGAAATCCTTGGCCAGCATGCTGGCACTGTAGTCCATGGCAATGATGATGTCGATGCCCTCATGGGTGACATCCTGCCAGCTGTCCCGGCTTTGCGGGCGTGCCATGGCTAGCAGCATCAGGCCCAGGCCCAGCAGGGCCAGTGAGAAGGGGAGGTGGCGGAGGCGGGCGAGGAGGTCCACCGGCCCGTGGCGGAGGCTGCCGAGGGTGCTTAGGATGGCGTGCGGGCGGCGGCGGTTGCGGCGGAAGGCGTACCAGGTGCCGAGCAGCGGGATGGCGGCCAGGCCCCAAAGCCACTTGGGCGAGGCCAGCTCGTAGTGGCCGCGCAGCCACCATGCCGCCAGGAACAGGGCCGCATGCACCAGCACCAGCAGGGCGATGAGGATGATGAGGTCAGGCGAGCGGCGCATCGGGGGTGTTGCCGGCGGTTTCCTGCACCAGTTTGATGGCGGCGGCCATGGCTTGTTCGTTCTCCGCGGGGATGGTGTTCCACTTGGCGAACTTCACCATGTCGGCCAGGCGGAGCACGGGGGCCAGTTGTTCCTGCTGCCCGCGCGGCATGGCGCTCATGCGCAGGCCCAGGAGCAGCTCGTCGGTGGTCTGTTCCATGGCGGGCACGCGGAAGCGTTCCTCCACGTAGCTGCGGATGATGTCGGTGAGCCCGCTGTAGTAGTCCTTGGTGCGGCCCTGCTGCCACAGTTTTTGTTGCTGGAGGGCCTCCAGGGCGAGCAGGGTGCGGATGTGCAGGGGCTGCTTGGGCGGTTCCGGGGCGACGGGCTGCGGCCTGGGCCTGCGCGACCGGCGGTAGAGGTAGATGAAGAGGGCGATGAGGAGCGCCACTGCGGCCAGCCCTCCGGCGATCCAGCGCCAGTTGTCCTGCAGCCAGGCCAGCAGGCTGAAGGGCAGGGTGTAGTTTCCCTTGATGTCGCGGATGGCCTGCGTGGTGTCCACGGGCACGGTGTTCACCGTCAGCAGCAGCGGGGCGGTTTCGGCGGTGTCGCCGTTGATGA
Source organism: Bacteroidota bacterium (assembly GCA_018266475.1). Taxonomy (GTDB): domain Bacteria; phylum Bacteroidota; class Bacteroidia; order Flavobacteriales_F; family PHOS-HE28; genus PHOS-HE28. The sequence goes on along the minus strand of JAFEAI010000003.1, from coordinate 3,813 downwards.
TGAAGCGGAATGGAGGGATGGCCCAGTAGCCGGAATCCCAGGAGGTGATGGTGAGGCGGCGCACCTGCCTGAAGAGGTACGGGTCGCTCTGCTTGTCCGGCAGGATGGTGTCCACATGGCTGTCGTGCAGCACGGCCACGTGTGCGGCCAGGGAGTCGGTGATCGCAGGCCATTGCACCGTTACGGGGCCTTGGTCGGCGCGGTAGGTTACGCCCAGGTTGATGTGCGCCTGCTGGCCGATGAGGATGGCGCTGCTGTCCAGCACGGCCACCGGCCTGGGTGCTTGCGCGGCGAGGTGCAGGGCGGACCCCAGCAGTGCGCAGGCCAGCGCGGCGAAGGAGGACGGGGAGTTGCGGCGGCTCATCGCTGGTCGCGCTGGCGGAAGAGGTTCATCAGGGGCTTCACGTAACCGTCGCGGGTGCTGATCACGGCGTGGTCCACGCCGGCGCGGCGCAGGGCGTCCCTGGAATGCGCCTGGTGCTTGAGGGCTTGCGCGCGGTAGTGGTCGCGCACGGCCTTGCTGCGGGTGTTCACCCAGCGGGCCTCGCCGGTCTCGGGGTCCATGAACTGCACCAGGCCCATGTTGGGCAGTTCCATCTCGCGTGGGTCGGTGGTGCGCAGCACCACCAGGTCGTGCCGCCGGTTGGCGATCTTCAGGGCGTCCTCGTAGCCGTCGCCCATCAGGTCGCTGATCAGGAAGGCGATGCTGCGCTTCTTGATGACGTTGTTGAGGTACTTCAGCGCGCCGGCGATGTCGGTGCCGCGTTCCTTGGGTCGGTACTCCAGCAGCTCGCGCACGATGCGCAGGATGTGGCCGCTGCCTTTTTTGGGCGGAATGAACAGCTCCACCTGGCTGCTGAAGAGGATCAATCCCACCTTGTCGTTGTTCTGGATGGCGCTGAAGGCCAAGGTGGCGCAGGCCTCGGTGACCAGTTCGCGCTTCAGCTGGCCGGCGGTGCCGAACTCGCCGCTTCCGCTCACGTCGGCCACCAGCATCACGGTAAGCTCGCGTTCCTCGTCGAAGACCTTGATGAAGGGATGGCCCAGGCGGGCCGTCACGTTCCAGTCGATGGCGCGCACCTCGTCGCCGGGCACATACTCGCGCACCTCGCTGAAGGCCATGCCCCGGCCCTTGAAGGCGCTGTGGTACTCACCGCTGAAGATGTGGTTGCTCAAGCCGCGCGTCTTCAGCTCGATCAACCGCACCTTCTTGATGAGGTCCTTGGTATTCCGGTTGGTGCTCATGCAGGTTGCGGCAGGCGCGTGGCAGCGGCAGGATATGCCGCCTGCGCGCCTTCACCGCCGGCTTGGTCAGGGCACTTCCACGGTGTTCAGCACCTGGCTGATGATCTCGTCCACCTTGATGTTCTCGGCTTCCGCCTCGTAGGTGAGGCCGATGCGGTGGCGCAGCACGTCGGGGCATACGGCCCGCACGTCCTCGGGGATCACGTAGCCCCGGCGCTTGGTGAAGGCATAGGCCTTTGCGCCCAAGGCCATGTAGATGCTGGCGCGCGGACTGCCGCCGAAGCTTACCAAGGAGGCAAGGGTGCCAAGGCGGTGTTCGCCGGGCTGGCGCGTGGCATGCACAATGTCCACGATGTAGCGTTCGATCTTCTCGTCCATGTACACCTCCCGCACCAGTTGGCGGGCGGCAACGATGTCCCGCGCATGGATCACCTTCTGCACCGGGGTGCGCGCGCCGGCGCCGGTGTTCTGCCGGATGATGGCGCGCTCCTCCTCCTTGCGGGGATAGTCCAGCACCACCTTCAGCATGAAGCGGTCGGTTTGTGCCTCGGGCAGGGGATAGGTGCCTTCCTGCTCCACGGGGTTCATGGTGGCCATCACCAGGAACGGCTCGGGCAGCTTGTAGGTGGTGGCGCCAATGGTGACCTGCCTCTCCTGCATGGCTTCCAGCAGGGCGCTCTGCACCTTGGCCGGGGCGCGGTTGATCTCGTCCGCAAGGATGAAGTTGCTGAACAACGGGCCTTTCTTCACGGTGAACTCCTCGCTGCGCGGGCTGTACACCATGGTGCCCACCAGGTCGGCGGGCAGCAGGTCCGGGGTGAACTGGATCCTGCTGAAGCCCACGTCCACCACCTCGCTGAGGGTTTTGATGGCGAGCGTCTTCGCCAGGCCCGGCATGCCTTCCAGCATGATGTGCCCGTCGGCCAGCAGGGCCACCAGCAGTTTCTGCACCATGTCCTTCTGGCCCACGATGATCTTCTGCATCTCCTGGTCGATCAGGTCCACGAAGGAACTGGCCTCCTGGATGCGGGCGTTCAGGGCGCGGAGGGTGTCGGAGGCGGATCCACTGGTTGCTGCCGCCGACGGTTGTTCAAACTCCATTGATAGCTTTTTCTGAAATGATTGCGGATGCAAAATTGCCGCGCCCGGCGCGGCCTGGCGGCCTTTTTACGGTTAATTCGCAGTTAAGATGTGTTAACCAGGCCGGCGTGGCAAGCCTGTGTTTTCCTGCAATGGCGCGCCTTTGCAGAGGGGGCATATGCCACTGTAGTCTTCCGGCAGGGCCGGAAGACACATTGGCATCACTTGCCTTTCACCTTCACACCTTCCTGCTTGTACACGAAGTACAAGTCCAAGTATGGGCGCATGGCGGCGGGCATGCGGCGGTTCTTGGCGGCGGGCACGATCAGCAGCACCTTGTCCGCCCATTTGGCACCGAGGAAGGCACGGTACTTCGGGAATTTCTTCAGCAAGGTGGCGCGCGCCTGCAGGTTGTCGATCCCGTCGGGCCAGTTGCGTTCAAAGCTGCGGAACACCACGGCATCGATCTCCGCCTGGCTCATCCCGGCGTGTTCCAGCGCCTTCAGGCCGATGCTGTCCGCCGAAAGGTCGTAGGCGCCATACAGGTCGTCCGGCTTGGTGATCTTGGCCTTGGGAAGATTGCTCCAGGAGGGTCCGCGGCTAACTGCGGGGCGCACCTCGGGTTTTTCGGCGGCCATCAGCGCTTCTTCCGGAAGCACCAGGTAGAAATCGCCCAAGGGGCGCATCCCTTCGGGCATGTGGATGTTGCTGCGTGCGGGCACCATCACCACGGCCTGCTCCGCGCTGTCCAGCATGAAGTTGCAGATGCGGAACGCGGCATAGTTCACCACGTAGGGCGCATTCCTGGCCCGGGCGGTGTCGCTGCGGATCCCTTCCGGCCAGTCGCGCTTATTGCCGAAGTCGAGCACGGTGCCTATTTCCTCCTTGCTGAGGCCCGCCGCGAACAGGGCCTCCTGCACACCTTTCACCTTGCGGACATCCTGTGCATGTTCCAGCGCGGCTGCATCCTTTATCCGCACTTGCTGTTGTGCAAAGAGGCCGGAAACGGGGCCAAGGGCAAGGAGGAGAAGCAGGCGGCGCATGGGGGCGGGAACGGGTGTTCAAAGATACTTTGGGGTACGGGCGGGGCGGGCGTACGGCAGAATGATACGTTGCGCAGGCCCGTTGGGTTATGGCGCCGCGGATGTTGCGCAACGGTGCGCCGGATCCTGCACCATGGCGGTCTGGGGAAAAAGGGGGAACCAGGCCTTGCCGGAGATCGCGCACCTTTGCGCGCATGCCGAACAACTTCATCCGGATGGCGGTTGTGCCCTTGGCCGTGCTTGCCTGCGGCACCGCTCCGCAAGGCACGCCCATGCAGGCCGCATCCACGCCCATTCAAGCACCCATGAACTTCCATCAACTCCAGGCCAACGACATCAATGGCCGCGCTTTCGACATGGCCTCGCTGAAGGGCCGCAAGGTGCTGGTGGTGAACACCGCCAGTGAATGCGGCTTCACCCCGCAGTACAAGCCGCTGGAAGCGCT
>JAFEAI010000039.1 GCA_018266475.1 Bacteroidota bacterium | reverse complement strand
CTTGCCAATGGAGGCCAAAACGGCTTAGTATGGCAAAATCGCCACAAAGGTCCTCCTGAAAGCCGCGTCAATCCTCAAAATGTTTTTTTGACTTCAGGACTTGGACAAGTCAGGAAGCGCATGTGCCGCGCCTTCAGCGCTTGGCGCTTGGGGCGCATGCCAGCCCGGAGCTTCGCCCCGGCCTGGCATGCTGGCGGGCCTTCAGCCCGCTGTGGCCATGCACATGCAATTAGGCTTAACGCCGGCCCTGCTGGAGGCTGGGGCGTGAGGCGTGAAGTGCATGTGCCGCGCCTTCAGCGCTTGGTGCTTGGGGCGCATGCCAGCCCGGAGCTTCGCCCCGGGCTGGCATGCTGGCGGGCCTTCAGCCCGCTGTGGCCATGCACATGCACTGGCCAAGGTCCGGTGGTGCTTTATCCACCGTCCACGCACATTTGCCGAATACAGCGTTTTGCGCCGCAAGGAAGATGCGTTTACCCTGCCTGCACGGCCAGGCCTTTCGTTACCGGCACTCCGCAAGCAGCAGCACCCGTACAATTGGCCCCAGAACCCGGATGCACATATCCCGGCCCGCAGAAGCACATCCGCTCTCCCTCAACCTGCGCGTAGCCGAAAGCTCTCCCTCAGCCTGAGCGTAGCCGAAGGCCCTCTCTCAGCCTGAGCGTAGTCGAAGGCCCTCTCTTCCTCTCTCTCCTCTCTTCCTCTCTCTCCTCTCTTCTCCTCTCTTCACCGCATTTAACCCTCACTGCACCACCACTTTCCCGGCCAGCGCGTAATCCTTGCCCTGCACCTTTACGAACCAGGTGCCGCTGCCCAGCTTGGCCACGTCAAACGTGTAGGCTTCCACCTGCGACCGGTTGTTGAAGTACCACACCTTCAGGCCGCGCCCGCTGATGTCGTGCAGGGTTACCGTGCATGGCCCGGTTTCGGCCTTCAGCTGCAGGCGGAAGTGGCCGTCGCAGGGGTTGGGCGCCACGGTGAGCGCGTTCTCCGGCTGCCGCACGGCCGGCGCGCCGATGCCTACGTTCAGCGGGCTGTTGGCGTGGCTGATCAGGTAGGCGCCCACATGGTAGAAGGGGTTGTACCCGTCGTTGCAGTCCGGGCAGGTTACGCCGCTGACGCATGCGGGGTTGTGGGCGTTGCAGTAGTCGGTGTAGCTGGGCTGGAAGATGTAGGTGAGGCTGAACGGGGCCTCGGGCAGCAGCGGCGACAGGTCGTAGGAGAAGGGCTTGGCGATGCTGCCGGGGCACCAGCCTGCGCGGTTGTACGTCCAGGTGCCGCTTTGCGGCTGGCAACCGTCGGGGTTGGGGTTGCAGGTGGTCCACAGGTGCTGGGTGAAGCCGGGGCCGTTGTTCACGTACACATTGTGGGTGGCGTTGTAGAATTCGGCGGCGTTGCCGGTGTTGTTCTGCCCCCAGCCGTGGCCGGTGGTCACTAGGCGCAGCGATACGCTGTCCACGCCGAAGCCGGGGGTGAGCAGCACCGTGTCCACCGGTTGCAGGTTGGCGGGGTCACCGAAGTTGTAGTCGCCGTGCCACACTTTTTGCACGGTGGTGTACAGGTGGTCGGGCGCCCCGGCCTCATAGGTGAAGTCCAGGTTGAGCTGCCAGCCGCCGGTGCCCCAGGTGTCGATGAACATGCGGATGGGGGTGTTGCCTTGCAGGAGGGAGGCGAAGTCGGTGACGTCCAAGCTGTGGTTGCAGGCCTTGCCGTAGGGGGTGATGTAGCGGATGATCTCCACCCAGTCGCCGTTGGGCGCCTGTGCTTCTATCCAGGCCAGGCGGTCCCAGTCGTCGCAGCCGCCGGGCACGTTGGGGCAGGTTACGGTAAGCTGCGCCATGATCTTGCGGTAGGCGCCCACCGATTGGGGCAGCACATAGTTGCCATAGTACCAGCGCGATGCGGCGCTGCCGTCGAAGTTGATCACCGCCCCGGCGAAGGTGGGGGCCACTTGCGTGCTGGCGCTGTTCACCACGTTCACCGTTACCGCATGGGTGCCGGTGTTGCCGTTGCTGGCCGTGGCGGTGGCCGTTACGGTGTGGGCGCCATAGCCGTTCGGCGTCCACCACGCCTGCCACGCGCCGTTCACCCAGGAGGCCGGCAGCGTGGTGCCGTCCACGCTGAAGGCCACGCCGGTGATGCTGTTGAAGTCAGGCCGCCCTATGCTGGCTGTGGCGTACAGGGCGTAGGCGTGCAGGGCGGGCATCTCCAGCGGGAATGCATCGGTGAGCTTGGTCTGTACTTCGGGGAAGTAGGTGGCCAGGTCCAGCACCTGGAAACTGGTGGAGGCTGATCCGGGGTACCAGGAGGTGTTGCCGGCTTGTTCGGCGCGCACGGTTACCGTGCCGGCCGCGCCGCCCAAGGTGAGCGTGTTCCCGTTCACGGTGGCAGGGCCCGATTCCACGGCATAGGTCACCGCAAGGCCCGAGCTGGCCGTTCCGCCCAAGGTGAGCGGTGCCGCCGTGGTGGCCTGGTCGGCAATGGGGTTGATGGTGACCACCTGGTTGTTCTGCCCCGTGGCACCGCAGCCCGGGCCGGTGCTTTCAAACACGTCGAACTCGGCCAACATGATGTACGGGCCGCCATCGTAGTTGGAGGTCATTACCATGCGCACGTAGCGGGCATCCACGGCACCGAACCAGGCCGAGCCCCGTTGCGATCCGGCGTTCGGGTCGGCGTAAGCCAAGTCGCCCGCCGATTGCACCGGGCCCCAGTTGGCCAGGTCCGTGCTCAGGTAGAGCGTGTAGCCCTTGGCCTTGCCCGCACCGGTGCCCGCGCGGGAGAGCAGCGAGATGCCGTTTACCGCATGCACCGCGCCCAGGTCTATCTGGATCTCATGCGGAAATCCCGGCTGTGCGCCCTGCCATTGGGTGTGCCAAAAGGTGAGCGAATCCCCGTCGATGGCCTGCGCGGCATGGCCGTTGTTCGCGCCTTCCCCGGTGAGCTCCTGGCTGTCCACGTACACAATGGACCAGCCCGCCTTGGCCAAGCGCACCGTGTCGCATTGGGCGCGGGTGAGCAGGGGGGAGGCGGCAAGAAGGAGCAGGGGAAGAAGTGGGCGCATGCAGGCAGGGGTGTTTTGTGGAACCCGCCGAAGCTATGCCATGCGCGTGGTGCGGCCGGCCGTCTTTCCACGGATTCGTGGAAAGGCAAAAGCTGCCGTGCCGTTCCGTGCAAGGGGATTGCTGGGCTGCGGGCCCGATCCGCTATAGCCCCACTTTGTGCAGGGCCTTGCTCCGCAGCGCGCCTAGGCGCACGCCCAAGGCAAAGCGGCCGAAGGTGTAGTTGGAGGCCAGGTTCAGGTTGTCGGCAATGGGCGTGGTGCTGTAGTAGTAGGAGAAGGTGAGGGCCGTGTACCAGCTGTCGCCATTGTACCCGGCGCCCAGTTTCATTTCAATGAGGGAGCCTGCGCCCGTGCCGGTGAGCGTGGTGCCGTCGGGCAGGCCGATCACTTGGTGCGCGTATGCAAGGCCCGGCAGGAATGCGGCGTTCAGGAAGCCTTTGTGCCAGAAGCTGAACGTGTGCATGTAGCCGATGGAGGCCCCAAGGAGGGTGCGCCGCACGGTGGTGAACCCGCTGGCCAGCTGGAAGGTGTCCACCAGTGCGGGCCCGATCAGGGAGCTGTCGGCCCCCACCACGGTGCGCCAGGCGGAGAAGCCCGCCACGAAGGTGCCGGCGCTGCGCTTCTGCCGCTCCATCTGGTACAGGGCGGCGTTCTGGCTGTAGCGCCGCTTGCGGCTCAGGGCCCAGTTCAGCGAGGCCATGTAGGTGTCGCTGGAAAGGTCGCCGCGCGTAACCTGGGCATCGCCGGGCTTCCATCCGGCCATCCAGCGGGCAGGTTCGTTGAGGTAGTAGCCCTTGGTGCTGTTCCAGAAGCCCCTGGCCCAAAGGCGCCGCCCGGTGTACCCGATGCCTAAGCCCCGCGAGCGGCTTTCGCCCAGCGAGGGGTCGGTGGAGCCCAGGGCCGGCACCGTGAAGGTGGCTTCCACGCTGAGCCATTTGTAGTCCAGCCCAAGGCCGTATTGCTCCGGCGTGTTGGTGGAGTAGGTGAGCGTATTGCCCGAGGGTTGCTCCAGGTCCACGTCCACCGTGCGGTAGCTGGCCAGTGCCGTAAGGGTGAGCGTGCTGCTGTAGCTCAGCACGTAGGCCGTGTCATAGTCCGGCCCGGCGGCGCTGTCCCCGTTCAGGAAGCGGCGCACCTTTTCCCCGAATTGCGCGTGGGACGGGCAGGCCAGCACCAACAGGGGCAACATGAGAAAGCCGCGCATCGGTGCGAAAGTAGGGGCCTGCCAGGTATGCGGCGGCATGGCGAAAATGGGGGAGGGCGGGCCCATCCGCCAGCCCTCCCCGCATGGTGTCCGCGCTCCTTGCCGCCGCTATTCCACCTTGCTCCAGCGCATGGTGTGCAGCGGCACGCCCTGGCTGTTCACCACGGTGGCCAAGTACAAGCCCGGGGCCAGCCCCGGCACATGCACGCTGGCTTCCGTTCCGCCCAGCGGTTGCTTCAGCACCTGCCGTCCTTGCGCATCGTGCAGCAGCAGAGATCCGCCCGGCACGCCTTGCTGCAGGTGCAGCCGGAAGCCCGTGCTGCCGGGGTTGGGGTAGAGTGAAAAGGGGCTGTGTGCCTGTTCGCCAATACCGGTGGTGAAGGTTGCTGCACCCAATTTCACCACCCAGCCCATCACGGGCTGGTCAGGTAGCCGAAGGTCTCTTTTCATTCCGCCCACCACCACGCCTCCGTCCGGTTCCGCAGTTACAAAGGCGACCGCGTAAAATGCCGAATCGCTGTACCCGTTGAAGGTATAGCTGCCGATCTGGTTCAGCCCGGTGTCCAACCGGAATACCTGGACCATGGAAGGCTCTTCGCTTCCGTTTGTGGCATAGGAGATCCAGTTGGCGGTTTGGCCGTAGTACAGCGATCCGTCGTTAGCGAAGCTCATCGCCTTTACCAGGGCCGGAACCTCAACGGGCCAATGGGTGTTCGCAATGAATTGGTTGAGCTTATGGCCCTGTGGACCGGTCCGCTGAACAACGGCCCCCCGATCATTGCCGAACGAGGGCCAGTATGCACCTGAAACCAGCAGGTTTCCGCCGGGAAGCGGCAGGGTCTGTAGCGGGGCCATCGGCGTGTTCCAGGTATCCGTGCTCCCCGGGGCAACATAGGAAAGCGCATAGGTCGTGTCCGCCTCCATGTTGTTGTTCAGGTAGCTGATGTAGCCGGTGGAGGTCATGGGCGCGCCCATGTTGGCGTTGGAGGATCCCATGATGATCCCTCCGTCAGGAAGCGCAGCAAGCGATCCGACGATTGCGAATACCATGCTTTCCATGATCCGATGGCCCGTGATGGAGTCTCCGTCCATCGTGGCCTTCAGTGTTTCAAATTGATGCAGGTTCCCTGCCCAGTCCTCGGTGGAGTAAGTGATCCGCATCGTGTTGTCCGATCCAATGCAGCCGGCATAGCTCCCGATTCCTTTTCCCGGTTTGCCAAGTGCCCTGGCCATGTGCTGGGTCAGGTCGGTGTCGTAGTTGAACACGACCATTCTCGTGGAATCCGCAGCGGTTACCGGGTATGGAGACTGTGTTCCCAACAGGACAAGGCCACTTGCGGTGCCGGGTACCAGCAACAGGGAAGGGATAAGCATGCCGGGCAGTTCCACGGCAGCTTCATTGGCGAGCTCTCCTTGGGGGCCTATCTCCACGATCCGGGCCGGTTCCATTGAATTGTCGGCAACCGTAACGAACGTCTTGCTCCCAATGCGGACGGAAGATGTGGCCATGCATTGCACCCCCAACGGAGGAACCACCAATTCCCATACCGGCTGGGCGGTGGTGCATAGCACGGAACCGCATGCAAGTAAAATGAGGATCGGCGCTCTCATTGGACAGCATTATTAGAACCCACAAGGCCGAACCCTAATTGGGCCAAATGCACGCCGCCATGCAAGCGCTCACAAGGAGCCGCCTGCCAAGCTGGGTTGGGTTGGGTTGGGTTGGGTTGGCGTTTTCATGGTCCTTTATTGTTGGTTTGGATGCGAAAGGTAGTTAATGAATTTGCGAATTGCACGTCTGGTTGATAAAAAAATCCCCCCCCCTCCATGCAAGTAGCCACGCCGGTGCGGTCCCTGGCCGGTGTTCATGCACCGCCGGAGGATGCGCGCCAGGGCAGGGGGGCGCAGCTGCGTGTTCAGCGGGGCCGCGCTGCGCGCACTTTCGCCTGCGGCACCCGCACCACGGTGATGTACCAGTTGCGGTCGGCGGAGCATGTGGCCGTGCGGGCCTTCAGGCCGGATGCGGGGTTGCTCCAGCGGTCGCCTACGGGCACGGTGCGCTCCTCGCCGTTTACGGTGATGCGCACGGGCATGGAAAGCCCGGGCACGCAGCGGGCAAGCCGGATGTACAAGTGGCCGCGCCGCACGGCCCACTGCAGCTCGGGCACTTGCACGGTGCGCAGGTATTGCTGGAAGAGCAGCGAGAAGTCGTGGCCGGAATAGGTGCTGATGAAGGCTTCCACTTCAGCGCCGGTGACCACCGCATGCCGGTAGCGCCGGTTCATTTCGCGCAGCATGGCTTTGAACAGGCTGTCGTTGGCCATGATGCTCCGGATGGTGTGCAGCATGTTGGCGCCCTTGTAGTACATGTCGGTGCTGCCTTCGCGGTTTACGCCGTAGGACCCGGTGATGGGGATGTCGTTGCGGATGTTCCGCCGCAGGCCTATCACGTAGTCTTCCCCGGCCGCCTTGCCGAAGAGGCATTCGGTGTACAGCGCCTCGGCATAGTCGGCGAAGGCCTCATGCACCCACATGTCGGCGATGTCCGCCGCAGTGATGCTGTTCCCCCACCATTCGTGGGCGGTTTCATGCACGATCACATAGTCCCACTTCAGGCCCCAGCCGCTGCCGCTGAGGTCCGCGCCAAGGTAGCCGTTCAGGTACCGGTTGCCATAGGCGATGGCGCTCTGGTGCTCCATGCCCAAGTGGGGCGCTTCCACCAGTTTGTAGCCGTCCACATAAAAAGGGTAGGGGCCGAACCAGTCCTCGAAGCAGTGCAGCACCCCGGGCACTTGCAGGAATTGCGCGCGGGCCTGGTCTTCGTGCCCGCGCAGCACCCAATAGTCCAGGTCCAGCCGCCCGGCCTCCCCGGCGTATTCGCCGCCAAGGTGGACATAGGGGCCGATGTACGGCACCAGGTTGTAGGTGCTGATGGGCGACCGCACCTTCCAGTGCCAGGTGGTGCCGCCGGCGCCGTGCTCCTTGCCGGTGAGGCGGCCATTGCCCACGCCCACCAAGCTGTCGGGCACCAGGATGTGCAGGGCGGCGCTGTCGGGCTTGTCCTCCTGGAAGTCCTTGCAGGGGTACCACACGCTGGCGCCCAGGCCCTGGCAGGCCACGCTCATCCACGGGGTGCCGTCCGCGGTGCGTTTCCAGATCCATCCGCCGTCCCAGGGCGGGTTCACCGCTTCGCGCGGGGTGCCGCCATACTGCACGGTGATGGCGCCCGTGGCCCCGGCCCCGAGGGCTTGCGGCAGTTCCACCCAGGCCACGTTGCCTTCGCGGGTGTAGTGCGCATCGGCCTCGCTGCCAGCGGCCGTGGCGGTGATGGACCTGATTTCCAGCGGCTGTTGCAGGTCCACCTGCATGCGCTGGCCGGGCTGCAGCGCGCGGAAGTGGATGGTGGTTTTGCCTTCAATGGACTTGGAGGCGAAATCGGGCTGTACGGCAACGTCGTAGCTGGTGGCATGCCACCACGCGCGGAAGGGGCCGTTGCTGCCGCGCAGCGTGTCGGCACGGGTGAACCCGCTGCCGTGGTGCAGCGGCTGCGCCGCGGCCCACAGGCCGTGCATCGCCAGCAGGGGCATCAGCAGCCAGGCGCGCAGGGCGGGGGGCGGCCTGCGCCGGCGGGGTTCCAGGTTGAAGGGTTTCACGGTTCTTAGTGCTTGCTATGCCAATTAGGCGTTCAATTCCGGCCAAAGATGCGCAGCTATTTTTTCGTAGGGCGATCCGTGACGGGCGTTGCGTAGCGGTGCCTACGGAACGCATGGCGAGGAGAAGCCATGCGGAAAAAAAGCAAGCAGATCGGCTGATATTGAATGTCTAATTGGTATTATGCCACCATTTCCGCTGCGCGCCGGGCCACGCGGATGCCTACGGCCACGCCGATGCCGCCTAAGCCCGCGGCCAGCACCACGTGCGGCGAAAGGTGCTCCACCACCGGCGGGCCGCCATGCGTGCGGAAGCCCATGATGCCGCTCCAGCGCCGCTCTATGCGCACGGTGTGCCCGGGCAGGATGGTGGTGTGCAGCAGGTTTTCCAAGGCCTCCTGGATCAGGGGCGTGGTGCCCTCCCCGGTGGTGGTCTCTCCCGCCTTGTCCAAGTGCCTGCCGCCGCCCAGCAGCACGCGCCCGTGGAAATCGCGGTAGTAGTAGTAGCCTACGTCCTGGTGGAAGGTGCCCTTTAGGCGCAGGCCCGGCACCGGGGCCGTAAGCAGCACCTGGCCGCGCCCGGGCAGGATGTCGCTGCCCGGCACCAGGGCCCGCGTGTAGCCGTTGGTGGCGATCACCGCACGGCGGCCGCGCAGGGTGCCGCCGCCTTGCAGGTGCAGCACCACGCCTTCGGCTTCTTCCTCCCAGCGTTCCACGCCGATGCTGAAGCGCACCTCCACGCCTTCCCCCTGCACGCGCTGCAGCAAAGCGCGCATCAGCATGCCGCTGTCCACGCTGCCTTCCAGGGCGTTCCAGGCCAAGTGCCCGGCGTGCAGCCCCAGCGCAGCGATCCGCCCGTCCTGCCAGGAGAAGACATCGTGCCCGAAGATGCCCCGGAGCGCCTGGTTGAGCTCCCCCAGCCGTCCCGCTACCGCCACGTACTGCGGATCACCCGCCGGAAATACCTCGTACCCGCCCACCGGCGCGTAGCCGATGGCGTCGTCGCCCAGGGTTTGCCGCAGCTCCTGCAGCCCGCGCCAGCGTTCTTCCACCCGGCCCAGCGCGGTGGCGGCGCCTTCTTCGTCCAGGTCATGCAGCAGCTGCCCAGGGCTGCCGAAGCAGGCAAATCCGGCGTTCTTCACGCTGGCTCCGCATGGGTGCATGCCCCGCTCCACCACGGTGATCCGCAGCAGGGGGGACTGCCGCTTGGCGTGCAGCGCGGTGAACAGGCCCGTGATCCCCGCACCCACCACCAACAGGTCCGCCCGCCCCGAAAATGAACGATGTTCCCAAATGCTCTCCATGCGCAAGTTTTTCCGGCCCGGCAAAGTTGTTGTAATTTGCGGCTCCATTTGCCGAAGCCCGGCAAGCTTACCCCGGCATGGCCGATCACATTTTCACGCGCCGCCTGCACTGCTTCCTGTGCTGCCTGTTCCTGGCCGCCGCCGGTGCGCTGCAAGCACAGGTGGACAATGTGTACGTCTACGGCACCGTGAAGGACTACACCACCTCCAAAAAACTGGACGGTGTGAACGTGACCGTGTACAAGGACGGCGCGAAGCTGAACTCCGTGGTCACCAGCGCCAACGGCAAATACGAGTTCAACCTCGATTACGGGTACGACTACAAGATCCTCTATGAAAAGCCCGGCATGGTGGGCAAGAACGTCTCCATCAACACCAAGGGCATCCCCGATACCGACCGCCAGGGCGGATTGGCCATGAACGTGGAGATGACCCTCTTCCAGGACATCCCCGGCATCGACTTCTCCATCCTGCAGCAGCCCATCGGCAAATCCAAGTACGATGCCGGCACCGGCATGCTCGCCTGGGACCTGGCCTACACCGAGCAGATGCGCGCCGAGCTCACCCGCCTGCAAAAGGAATACGACGAAAAGAAAAAGAAGGAGGCCAATGCCGACGTGGCCTTCCAAAAGCTCATGGACCAGGGCAACGCCGCCATGACCGGCAAGGACTACAACAAGGCCGTGCAGAGCTTCACCGACGCCCTGGGCCTGAAGGCCGGCGATCCCGTGGCCACCGCCAGGCTCAGCGATGCCAAGATCAAGCAGGACGAAGAGGCCCGCGCCCAGCAGCGCGACAAGCAGTACGCCGACCTGGTGAAGGAGGCCGATGGCCTCTTCGCCAAGAAGAACTACGAGGAGGCCAAGGCCAAATACGCCGCAGCATCCGGCGTGAAAGACCAGGAGGCATACCCCAAGCAGAAGATCAAGGAGTGCGAGGCCTTCCTCGCCGACCTTGCCGCCAAGGCCGAGGCCGACCGTAAGGCCAAGGAACTCAACGACAAGTACAATGCCGCCGTGGCCGCAGGCGATGCCGCCTTCAAGGGCGCCAAGTACGAGGAAGCCAAGGCCAAGTTCACCGAGGCGGCCGGCCTGAAACCCGACGAAAAGTACCCGCCGCAGCAATTGGCCGCCATCGCCGCCAAGCTGGAGGAACTTGCCAAAAAGGCCGAGGAAGACCGCAAGGCCAAGGAACTGGACGACCAGTACAAGGCCGCCATCGCCGCCGCCGATGCCTCCTTCAAAGCCGCCAAGTACGAGGAGGCCCGCACCAAATACAACGATGCGCTGGGGCTGAAGCCCAAGGAAAAGTTTCCCACCGACCAGCTGGCCGCCATTGCCGCCAAGCTGGAGGAACTCGCCAAGAAAGCCGAGGACGACCGCAAAGCCAAGGAACTGGACGACCAGTACAAGGCCGCCATCGCCGCCGCCGATGCCGCTTTCAAGGCGGCCAACTACGACGAGGCCCGCGCCAAGTACACCGATGCCCTGGGCCTGAAACCGAAGGAAAAATACCCCACCGACCAACTGGCCGCCATCGGGAAGAAACTGGAGGAGCTGGCCGCCAAGGCCGAAGCCGACCGAAAGGCCAAGGAACTGGATGAGCAGTACAACGCCGCCATAACCGCCGCCGATGCCGCATTCCAGCAGAAGGACTACGACGGTGCAAAGAAAAAATACAACGATGCCCTGGCCCTGAAGCCCAAGGAAAAATACCCCCAGGACCAGCTCGCCGCCATCGCCAAGGCCATTGCCGATGCGGCCAAAAAGGCTGAAGAGGAGCGCCTGGCCAAGGAGCGGGACGCCAAGTACCAAGCCCTGATGGACAAGGCGGACGCGCTTTTCGGAAAAAACCAGTACGCCGAGGCCAAGGCCCAATACCAGGAGGCTTCCGGGGTGAAGCCCGCCGAAGCCCGCCCCAAGGAGCGCATCGCCGAGATAGATGCCAAGCTGGACGAATTGGCCCGCCAAGCCGAAGCCAAGCGCAAGCAGGACGAGCTGGACGCCAAATACGCCGCCCTGATCACCAGCGCCGACAAAAAGTTCAAGGACAAGCAGCACAGCGAGGCCCTGAACGACTATAAGGACGCAGCCCAGCTAAAGCCCGCCGAGCAATACCCCAAGGACCAAATAGCGGCCATCAACGCATTGCTGGACGCCAACGCAAAGGAGCAGGCCGAGCAGGAACGCCTGGCCCGTGAAAAGGCCGGAAAGGAAAAGCAGTACAATGACCTTATCGCACAGGCTGACAAGGACTTAAAAGCTAAAGCCTACGAAGCTGCATCAAGGGGGTACGGGTCTGCCTTGGAGGTGAAGCCGGGCGAGAAATACCCCACGGACAAGCTGGCCGAAATACAGGCGCTGCTGAAGGCGAAGGCCGATGCGGACAAGCAGCAGGCGGACAAGGATGCCGCAGAGCGCGACAGGCTGGCTGCGGAAGCGCGGCGAAAAGCCTCGGCGGACAGCCTGAAGGCCGCCCAGGATGAGGCCGAGCGCATGCGCCTGGAAGCCGAACGGCGGGGCGCCGCTGATGTGCAGGCCCGCTACGACGAGGCCGTACGCCGGGGCGATGCAGCCTTCAAGAACAAGACCTACGACCCTGCACGTGCGGCCTACAACGATGCCTTGGCCATAAAGCCCGCCGAGAAGTATCCCAAGGACCAACTGGCCGCCATAGAGGCCGCCATCGCTGCGGACCTGAAGGCCAAGCAGGATGCAAGCTCCGCCGCAGAGGCCGCCCGCTTAGCCGAAGAGGAACGCCTGCGCCGAGAAGCCGCCAAAGCCGATGCCGACAAGGCCGCCCTGGAGCGCGCCCGCCAGGAAAAAGAAGGCCAGAAGGCACTGGATGAACGCTACAACGCCACCGTGCTCCGCGCCGACAATGCCATGGGCGAAAAGGACTATTCCACCGCCCGCGAACTGTATACCCAGGCACTGGATATCAAGCCGGCGGAAACCTACCCGCAAGTGAAGATCGGCCAAATAGACAAGCTGCTGGCCGAGCAGGAGCGCCAACGCCGCGAACGTGAACTGGCCGATCAACGCGCCGCCGAGGCCCCGGCCGCACCCGCCGCCAAAAGCGCCGCCGACAACCGCAAGGAACAGGAGGCCGAAGAGTTCATGCGGGAGGCCCGCGAACGCGAAGAGGCGGAAAAATACCTGAACATCAAGCGGCTGCGGACAAAGGTGGAGGAGCAGACGGCCAAGCATGCCGCAGGGGCGGATGAACGGCAGCAGGCCGCATTGCGCAAAAACGCCGAATACAAGGGCTCCGGAGAACAGGTCTACCAAGGCAGCGATGCCCTCAGCAGGCGCAACGAAGCGGAACTGCAGGCCTTCCAAAACGAAATGCAGGAACGCCGCCGGCAGTGGGCGCAGCGCGGCGTGCAGGCCACCGACCAGGCTGCCGCCAATGTGCAGAACAAGGAGGCGGACATGTCCCAGCGGGCGGTCTCGCTAAATGCACTGGGCAATGCAAGGGCACAGGCGGTGGAACAGGACCAGCAGCAGTGGCTCAACGGCATGGCCGCCGCCGCCGCCGCAGGCAAGCAACGCACCGAAGCGGCATACGGCCGGAAAATGGAACAGGCCGAACAGGAGGGGGCCAGGGACCAGCGGATAGCAGCCATCGTGGAGCGCCAGGCCGAGGAGGTGGAACGCGCAAAGCTGGCCAACGAGGCCCGCCAAAAACAATATGCCGACAACGCCAGGCTCCGCGAATCCGGCGAACAGGGCCGCTTGGCCACCGTTTCCCCCAATGCACAGCGCTCCTCCGCGGATTATTCACGCAACCAGCTCGCTTCGCAATACCCCCAGGGAGTTACCGAGGAAAGCTACACCGAGGGCAACAAGGTCATCATCAAGCGCGTGGTGGTGCAAGGCAACAAGGCCGACGAGTACAGCAAGGTGATCGCCAAGTGGGGCACCTTCTATTTCAAGAACGGCCAAAGCATCACCGAGCACATCTGGAGCGTGAACACCGAGCGCTGAACAGTGGCCGCATCAGGCACGTCCGCCACGGAAACGG
>JAFEAI010000038.1 GCA_018266475.1 Bacteroidota bacterium | reverse complement strand
TTCTACGGCAAGCACATCGCCCGCAACGAAGTGCTTCGGCGCACGTCCATCACGGACATAGTTCCCACGGTATGCACCTTGCTTGGCATGGCCTTGCCCAACGCGGCAGATGGGCTGGTGGTACCGGAAGTGCTGGCACGTTGACGGCGCGTTTTTTTTCCGGCCCGGGGCACAATCTATCAACCGGGACTGGCGCGGCATGGGGTGGTTCTCTAAGTTCGTGCCGCCAATGTCCTTGCACCTGCTCCACCGCGGAGGTTTTTTCCTGGCTTTTCTGCTCTCCTGCGGCTTCACGCATGCCCAATCGGCGCTTTCCTTCCTGGCCTCGGGCGGCCCGGATTCCGTTGTGGTGGCGGCCTATGCGGGAGATCCCGGGCAAGGGGGGGCGGTGCTGGGCGCTGCATGGGACGGCATCGACGGTGCCGCACCGCAGTTCCGGTGGACCTCCCGGGAAGGTGACGCGCAGGCCGACCTCGCGGACCTGATCGTGGCAGGCATTGACCAGTACCTGGACCAGCGGGTCCATTTCACGAAGAACGGGGTGGTGACCGACCTGCCCGTGGCCCGCCTGGCCGCCGGCATGGACCGGATGATCGCACTGGCCGCTGCCCGGGCAGGTGCCGCAGGCACAAGCCTTTCAGAAGCCACCCGCAAGCAGCTTGCGCGCGTGTGCAGCATCGATTGGAGCAAGGCCACCTTCGGTGTAGACGGCGGCGATGACCAGGAGAAATACCTGGCCATCTTCTATTATGTCCGCACGCAGCGGCAAGAGCTGGAGCGCAATCTGCGCGCCGACCTTTCCCCCCTCCAAGGGATCCATGTGCCGGCAGGGCCCGTGGCCGCCACGGGCCCTGCCGGCGGACAGGTGCAAGCGCCCACCGTGTGCGCCACGGTGTTCGATGATGACAATTACCTGTGCGCCCTCGACCTGCGCGTGGACAGCACCTTCAACTTGCCTGATGCGCGACTGACCGACAGCATGCTCTCCGCGATAGCCCGAAAGGCGGAACGGCCGGAACAGCCTGCCCAGGAGCTGAAGATGCGCAAACGCGACCGTTGGCTGAAGGCCGAACTGGACGCCATCAACCAGCGCCTGGACCAAGTGGACCAGCGCAAGGAGCTTTGGGCCTTGCGCGACCGCATGGACGACATTGAAGGGCGATTGGACGACCTCAGCCTCCATGTGGATGAGCTGGACCGCGACAGGCGGGTCCCCGGAGGGTCCGAAAATCCTTTGGCGGGCCTGAGCAGGCTAACAGGAAGGAACCTTGCGGTCGCGTTTGAACCAGGCTCCTCCGAACTGGGGCCGTTGCAGCAGCAGTTGCTGTCGGAAGTGGTGGATGCCATGGCCAGGGATGCGGCGGGCCGTGTGCTCCTCACGGGGCAGGCGGACACCACCGGAGATCCGGCGCGGAACATGGCATTGAGCGAACGGCGCGCAAAGGCCGTGCGCAATTTCCTCCTCGCCCGCGGCATCGGCCCCGATCGCGTGCTGCTGAACTATTCCGGGTCCGGCGCGGGTGGCGCCGAACGCCGCGTAGTGCTGGAATGGCTCCGGTGAAGGACCTTTTCAATGCGGCACGGAGGTGCGGAAATCCACTTCCACCAAGGTGCCTCCCGCATCTCCTGTGATGCGGTAGTGGCCGTCCAGCTGCCCGGCCAGCGCCTCCACCACCTCCAGGCCCAGGTGGACATCCTTCACATCGGCCGGATCGAAGCCCCTTCCATTGTCCTTCACCGAGAGCACGTATGCCCCGTCCTCCTGCCTGCGAACGGCGATGTGGATATGCCCGCCGGTGGAATAGGGGAAGGCATGCTGGTGGCAGTTGGCCAGCAGTTCGCAAAGCAGGATCCCCAACTGGATGGCGGTGTCGGCATCGCAGGTAAGGCCGTTGCTTTCCACGGAATGGCTTACCGTGCTGCTTTGCGGGGCGAACATGCCGGCCACCGCCTTGGCGATGTCATCCAGGAATACATGCAGGTCCACGGCGGCCAGGTTTTGCTGGCGGTACAGCTTGTGGTGTACCAGGGCGATGGAATCGATGCGCCGCTTGCCGCGCAGGAATTCGCGGTGCGCCCCTTCATCGGCCACGCGCTGTGCCTGCAGGTTCAGCAGGCTGCTCACCACTTGCAGGTTGTTCTTCACGCGGTGGTGTACTTCGCGGTCCAAGGTTTCCTTTTCGCTGATCGCCCGCGCCAGGCTGCGCGCTTGAAGGTCCGACCGGCGCGTTTGCTGCATGGCCTTTCGCGCGGCCCTGCGGCTTTGCAGGGATAGCAGGGCCAGCAGGAGGCCCAGCAGGACCAGTGCGGCGGCGGCGGACCATTGGATCAGGCGCTGGTCCCGCGCCCAGGACAAGCCTTGTTCGGCATCGGTAAGCAGGCCGATGCCCAGCGTGGCCCCGTCCAGGTACAAGGGCGCAATGCGGCCCACCCAACGGCGGCCGTCCACTTCGGCTTGGAACGGTGCCGTGCCGCGGTCCTGCTTCCGTTCGGCCAGCACATGCGCCCATGCACGCCCCGCCGCAGTGCTGTCGATGGTGGTGATCGGCCGGTGTTGCGTTCCCAGCAGCACCATCTCGCTTCCCTGCTCCCAACTTGTTTCACCCGAAAGCAGCAGGCCGGCATCGATCCGGAAATTGAGGATGCGCAGGTTGCTGTCCGGTGCGCCGGGGTGCAGGAGCATGGACAGGTTCAGGCAGGATCGGCAGTTGCTGCTTTCTTTCCACACCGGCCTGCCTTGGCCCGCCTCCACGGCACGGCTGAACCATCCGTGTTCGCGCGGGTCGGTGCCTGGCGGCACGTTGGATGGCACGGGAACGGCCCAATTGCGGCTGCTGGGCCAACTGGAGGAGAGGGTTTCCGCATTCCCGCCATGCCTGCGTGTGACAATGAATTGCCAGGCACTGTCCGAGCGGTGCAGGCTCCAGGTGCTGCCGCCATCGTCCGCCAGCGTTACCTCCCGGATCGCATAGCGGTTGCGCAGCAGGTCGGTCCATCGGCGGGCAAGTACGCTGTCGTTGTTCAAGCGGACGGCTTCCAAGGCGGTGCCTTCCCCTTGAAGGGTCCATGCGTAGGTGTTGAAGACGAGGTTCAGCTCCTGGGCTTGCGTGCGCATGCCCAGGTCCAGCTTGGCTTCCATCAGGGTGCGCTCCCGCTCGCGGTCATGTGCCAGCAAGGCGGCCAGCAAGGCGGCGATGAGCACCACCAGGAGGCTGATGCCGATGATGAGCCAGCGCTCCGGTGTCGATCTGGTCCGCTCCATCCGGTGGCCGCCTACGGGCAATGGGGGGCTTTTTCCGTGGTGAACCCGCTGAGCTGCACCTTGCAATCGGTGCTGGCGGCTTGCTCGGAAGTGAGCGCCTTGGGGATGAAATAGATGCCGTTGAACTTGCCGTTGAAGGTGCGCCCTGCGGGAATGCAGGTGTCGGCGGTCAGCTGCTCCACGGTGAAGGCCTGGTAGGAAAGGTCCAGTTCAAGGTGGAGATGTTGTGCGGAACCGCTTTTGTTGGCGATCTTCAACAACAGCTCGGGCGGCTTGGCGGCGTTGATGTTCCAGCGGTAGTCAACGGATACGCCATCCTTTTCACCCGCCTGGATGAATTGCGGGGCCTTGCATCCTGCGGCTGTTGCCAGTGCGAGCAGAAGGAGAATTCCGTGTTTCATTTAGTTCAATGTCCTTATCGCCTGCCTTGCGCGGTCCAGGCCTTGGTCGTCCACATCCAGGTGCGTTACCATGCGGATCATGTGCGGGCCGAACCGGGATGCAAGGATACCCTGCTCCGCCAGCTTGTCCACGACCGTTTTTTCCGGTACGGCACGCACCAGCGATGCCACAACGATGTTGGTTTCCACGGGCATCACGCTTTCCACCAGCGAACAACGCCTGAGCAGGTCCGCAAGTTCTTTGGCCCGGCGGTGGTCTTCCGGGAGCCGTTGCACGTGGTGGTCAAGCGCGTAAAGGCCAGCGGCGGCCAGTATGCCCGCCTGGCGCATGCCGCCGCCCATGCGCTTGCGCACGCGCCTGGCTTCGGCGATGAAGGCTGCCGGGCCTGTCAGTACCGATCCCACCGGTGCGCCTAAGCCCTTGCTCAGGCACATGGAGATGGAATCGAAAAGCGCGCCCCATTGCGCCGGTGAGGTGCCGTCCACGGCCATGGCATTGAAGATGCGGGCACCGTCCATGTGCAGTTGGAGGCCGCCGGCATTGCACGCTTCACGGATCTTGCGCGCTTCCGCCAGGTCCCAAATGCTTCCGCCGCCCCGGTTGGAGGTGTTCTCCACCACCACCAGCTTGGAGTTCGGGAAATGCGGATTGCCCGGATCGTTCACCGCTGCCGTAACCTGATCCGCCGTGAACCGCCCGCGATCACCCTTCAAAAGTTTCACGCTGCAGCCGCTGTTGGCCATGGTGCCTCCGCCTTCGTAGAGGTAGATGTGCGCGCCCTCGTCGCAGATCACCTCATCACCGGGCCTTGTATGGGTCCGTATGGCGACCTGGTTGCTCATGGTGCCGCTTGGGCAAAAGAGGGCCGCTTCATGGCCGAACATCCGGGCCAGGCGGTCTTCCAGCGCGTTCACGGCGGGGTCTTCCCCGAACACGTCATCGCCCACTTGGGCTTGTGCCATGGCCTCGCGCATGGCGGGCGT
>JAFEAI010000037.1 GCA_018266475.1 Bacteroidota bacterium | reverse complement strand
TTCCCGAAGGCATTGTTCTGCACCAGCGCCACCAGCAGGAAGAAGCCCATGCAGGCAATCGCCACCAGCAGGAACAAGGCCTTCCACAAAACGGCCGTGCCCCGGGAGGATTTCTTGGACTTCTTTTTCGCCATGCGGGGAACTACGGGGCTACGCTATTGGGTTGCACATGTTGTGCGATCAGGACGAACGATCTTCACTAAAACCTCTTCATCAAGCCAGAAACTCCATCCGGAACGCCGTTGGTGTAAGAATGCGGGTCCTTCCGTGTTTCTTCAGCACCAACAGGTCATCATCCCCGGAGATCAGCAGGTCTGCATTGCCTTTTGCGGCCAATGCAAGCAGGTAATCGTCCTTCGGATCACGACTTACAGCCGTTACCGGAGGGTCCTTTGCCAATGCTTGCGAAAGGCCGACCAACCTTGCGACCGCACGTTCCGCCTCCGGAATAGTGAAATACTTCCGCATCCGGGGACGATGCACCACCTCCGTGAACTCCCCAATAAGTTCGGGAGAAACCAGGACGGTGAACCGCTGTTTGTTGAACACGCTTCGCAGGAAGCCACCATCCTGACTGATCAACGCGCTGACCAGCACGTTCACGTCAATGACGAGCCGCACGCGCTTTCTTGCTGGCATAGCGCTTTTCCCGAACTTCCTCGACCAAGGCGGTTACTTCCTTTTCATCCATCTTCACCTTACTGAAAACCGAGATGAGTTCGTCAATCTCCTTGGAACGATGCGTCCTCCGGATGCGCTTCGCCACCTTCAACTTGTTGGCATCCGACAATTGGTCCACGATCTCCATCACTTGATCGAGGGTAAGCGAAACGGAAGGCTTGTTGGTGAAGGACATGGGAAGCAGGTGCAGGTTTCAAAGTTAACGCGCATGTCCTGGCCGTTACACTTGGCCGGTCATCTTTGCCAAAGTTCCGGATCTGCGAACACGCCAAAGCCCCCTTTGCCATGAACCTGCGAACCTTTCATACAGCCATGGCGGTATTTTACCTCTGGCCAGCGTGGCAAACTTGTCAAGGCCAAGGCCATCACATCCTGCACGAACTCCACGGCTCCGGTACGGACTCCGTGCGCATCACTTCGTTCGTTCTGGCCACCAACAGTACACCGGTGGAGGGCGTGTTCATCGGTGTCGGCAGTGCCGCCAAGCCGCTGATCATCTTCATCCCAGGCTCCGAACCCGTGCCGCTGTATTGTTCGGTCGGCGATTCCACGTTCATTCCCTTGTTTCCCCGTCAACTGATCGATCCCCGCTTCAACTACATCCTGCTTTCCAAGCCCGGCATTCCCGCCGTGTGCGATCGAAAGGCTCTGAATGATGACTACTATTTCCTGGACAGCGCAACAGGGGAAGCGCCCACAACATACCTGGCAAACAACACCCTCGGCTCTTACCGGGAAGCGTATGCCAACTTGTTGGATGAGCTCCCCATTTTCACCAAGCCCATGTCCGTTACGCTCATGGGTCATTCGCAAGGCGCGCGTGTAGCGGCGGAGTTCACCGCCGACCAGCGCGTGGACAAGGTGGTGTACATGAGCGCCGACCCGTTGGGCAGGATCGCCACGCTTTATGACCGGGAGTACGCCAAGTTCAATCTGCGCGATCCCGGCAAGGTGAGGCTGTACGAAGCGCTTTTCGATCCGGCGAACACGGATAGCGTGTTGATGCGGGAGCGCTACAGCTCGTTCACCAGCTTCTCCAAGCCCTCGATCATCGGCCTATCGCAAGCCACCAAGCCCACGTTGGTGGTGTATGGCGACATGGATGAAAGTTGCCCAAACTGTTACGCGCTCGCGCACCTCGGAACGTATGTGCCCCAAGTGGATGTACACGCCTACCCCGGTTACGACCACAACTATTTCGATGCCCAAGGCGTGAACCACTGGGGTGAGGTGGTGCAGGATGTGCTGCGGTGGGTGTTGGGGGAATGAGGTTGTCGGGATGATCAGCCCTGTTGGGTGTCTATCAAGGCCCGAACTTCCTGCTCGGCTTCCGGCTGGTGTGGCGCACTTGGTACACAAAGACCGATTCCCCTTCCACTTCAACCACCATCCGGCAAGGCATCTTCCCGAGCACAACGTGCCGAAAATGCCCCTTTCGCTTTTGGTACGCCGGGAATTCCCCAGGCCTTCCAAGCAAGCATTCAACGCCTCAATGAACCGACGTGCCCGTTCAGGGTCCAACTCGTATTGATAGGGGCGGATGGCTTCTACTTCTTGCTGTGCTTCCGGTTGCACCACCACCTTCCGGTGCTTCATCCTTTTGCCGCGAAGCCTGCGGATGGACTCCGCCGCGGAAATCCCTATGCTCTTCCCGCTTAACCGGTCCGCTCTGCACCGAACACCTTGCCGATCACCGCGCCGTTGGAGGCCAGGATCAGGGTGGCCTCCTCATTGCGCAATGCGGCCAGGTCCGCGGCATCGGGCAGTTTCCCGAAGGCATTGTTCTGCACCAGCGCCACCAGCAGGAAGAAGCCCATGCAGGCAATCGCCACCAGCAGGAACAAGGCCTTCCACAAAACGGCCGTGCCCCGGGAGGATTTCTTGGACTTCTT
>JAFEAI010000036.1 GCA_018266475.1 Bacteroidota bacterium | reverse complement strand
ACCACGTAATAGAACGGCAGCACGATGAAGAAGAGCTTACTGGCCTGCAACATCAGCAACGGCCATTTCATGCTCAGCTTCCAGCTGATCTTGCCCGGAGCTCCGTAGCTGTAGCGCGCCTCCACCTTGGTGAAGCCATTGCGCAGGCACTTGGCACGGATGTCGTCGATGTTGTAGCCATCGCGCACATGCTCTTCGATGAAGGAGCCTTCCTCCCCGCCATGCACGTCGCTGCCGCCCTGGTCGCTGGGGGTGCTGATGATGAGCATGCCGCCGGGTTTGAGCGAGGTGCTGTAGCAACGCAATGCGGCCTCGTCCTCCAGGATGTGCTCCATCACATCCACGCACACCACCAGCTCAAACGCTTCAGGCCGCTGGAACTTCGTTACGTCGCCCACCTCGAATTTCACCTGTGGCCGACCGATCTTTTGGAAGAACGCATTGCAATCGGCCACCTGTTCCTCCTTCACATCGATGGCCGTGATGGCCCATTTGGATGAAAGGCCGCTGAGCCAGTAGCTGTACTGGCCAAAGCCGGCGCCGGCATCATAGATGGCCAATTCGCGGCCGCGCTTGTCCCTGGCCCAAGTGCGCAGCTCCTTGTGGATGTGCCATGCGCGCAGCAGCAGCAGGTCCAGCAACTGGTAGAAGAGCTTCCGCAGGGCGGGCGTGCTGTTGAAGACCACGCCCAAGCGGCGCTTTACCGGATCATACTGCATGTGTTACGGAAGAAGGGTGGAAAACTGCGGTGCGGACGGCCTGCACGGCCAGGCGCTGCACGCCCCCAAGGATGTGTTCACGGCCTTGCCCGGCAACCCGCCCCATGCAACGGCCAACAAGCCAGGGCCCGGCATCATTTCTTCAGGAGGTTCTCTATCTCCTCGGTGCGGTCCAGTGAATCGTCGATGTAGAAGTTGAGCTCCGGCACAATGCGCAATTGCTTGCCCACGCGGTGGCCCAGCTCACCGCGGAGGCGGGACGTCAGCTCGCGCACCTGCTCCAGCACCGCCTTCTTGTCCTTCACCGGAAAGAGGCTGAGGTACACCTTGGCCAGCCCCAGGTCGGGGCTGACGCGCACGGCGGTTACCGTGACCAGGCCGCCCGGAAGCAATTTCCGGGCATGGCCCTGCATCACCTCGGCCATTTCCTGCTTCAACAGGCTGTTCACCTTGTTTTGGCGCACGCTGTCCATGGCGCGAAGATAGAAGGGCCAGGGGCACGGGCTGCCCCATTGAACGGAAGCCTGGCTGCCATCCCGCACGAAGAAGGCACCCCGTCATCCGGCGTCCGGTCCTTCCTGCCCCCGGTTATCCGATCGTCCGCCCGCCCAAATACCTTTGGCCTTTCCCATGAAGAATTTCCTCCGGATCATGCGTTTCGGGCGCCCGTATGCCCGGTATGCGGTGATGAACGGCTTCCACAACCTGCTGGCCACCATTTTCCACCTGGCCAGCATGCTGCTTTTCATTCCGTTCCTGCGCCTGCTGCTGGGGCAGACCAAGGCGGTGCATGAGCGGCCGGCGCTTGCCTGGAACAAGGCCTCGCTGGAGCAGGGCTTCAACTGGTCGCTCACGCGGCTGATCGAGCTGCACGGGCAGTTGGGCGCGCTGGGCATCATCTGCATTGCGGTGGTGGTGCTGTTCCTGCTGAAGAACCTGTTCCGGTACCTGGCGGTGCGGTCCATCAGCAACTTCCGGAACCGGATCGTGCGCGACCTGCGCGCCCGGCTGTACGGCAAAATGCTGGAGCTGCCCCTCTCCTACCACAATGCCGAGCGCAAGGGCCACCTGCTCTCGGTGTTCACCAACGACATGCAGGTGCTGGAATTTTCGGTGATGCTCTCCATGGAGATGGTGGTGCGCGAGCCGGTGGCGGTGATCCTGTTCTTAGGCACCATGGTGACGCTTTCGCCGCAGCTCACCCTGTATTCCCTGCTGCTGCTTCCCGTTAGCGGCCTGTTGATCGGGCGCATCTCGCGGAGCCTGAAGCGCAGCAGCACGCGGGTGCAGGAGAAAAGCGCGGACCTGCTGGCGCGCACCGAGGAAACGCTCACGGGGATGCGCGTGGTGAAGGCCTTCAACGGCGAGGAGGCCATGCGCCGGCGGTTTGAGCGCGAGAACGAACTGCTCATGCGGGCCAGCATCCACATGATGTACCGGCAGGACATCGCCTCCCCGCTGAGCGAAACCCTGGGCACCGTGGTGATGGCCGCCATCGCATTCCTGGGCGGTACGCTGGTGCTGGGCCCCGATGCAAGCCTGAGCGGCGACAGTTTCCTGGGCTTCATCATCATCTTCTCCCAGCTGCTCACCCCGATCAAGGGATTTTCCCAGGGCTACTCCGCCATCGTACGCGGCTCCTCCAGCGCCAAGCGCGTGTTCGACCTGCTGGCCGTGCCCAACACCATCGTGGAGGCTCCGGAGGCCAAGCCCCTCCACGCGTTCAACGACCGCATCTCATTCCGGGACGTTTCCTTCGCCTATGCCGACAAGGCGGTGCTCCAAGGGATCAACCTCGATGTGCCCAAGGGCTCCAGCGTGGCGCTGGTGGGCGGCAGCGGCGGCGGCAAAACCACCTTGGCGGGCCTGCTCCCGCGCTTCTTCGATGCCACGGGCGGCAGTGTGTCCATCGACGGCACCGATGTGCGCAAGCTGCGGATCCACGACCTGCGCGCCCTGATGGGCATCGTGACGCAGGACAGCCTGCTGTTCAACGACACGGTGGCCGCCAACATCACCTTCGGGCGCACCGGCGTAGGAGATGCCGACATCCGCCGCGCCGCGGAAACCGCCAACGCCCTTGACTTCATCGAGCGGCTTCCGAACGGCTTCCAGACCACCATCGGCGATGCCGGGAACCGGCTCAGCGGCGGGCAGAAACAGCGCATCGCCATTGCGCGGGCCGTGCTGTGCGACCCCGCCATACTGGTGCTGGACGAAGCCACCAGCGCGCTGGACACCGAAAGCGAGCGCCTGGTGCAGGACGCGCTCTTCAAGCTGATGAAGGACCGCACCTCCATCGTGATCGCGCACCGCCTGAGCACCATCCAGCATTGCGACGAGATCATCGTGCTGGACCAGGGGAAGATCATTGAGCGCGGCACGCATGCACAACTCTTCGCGGCCAACGGCCAATACCGGAAGCTGTGCGACCTGCAGGCCTTCAAATAAGCAGATGCCAAGCCAGCGCACGGCCACGCGCATCTTCGGCCTGGACGTGCTGCGGGCCATCGGCGGGCTGATGGTGGTGGTGGCCCACACGGGCCATTTGGTGGCGGACCATTGGCCACGCTTTCCGCCTGTGCCCCACATCGACTGGCTGGCGGTGTTCTTCGTGCTCAGCGGCTTTCTGATCGGCAACATCCTGTTGGACGCACTTGCGCGGCCCGGCCCGCCGCTGCTGCGCCTGCTGGATTTTTTACAGCGGCGCTGGCTGCGCACCTTGCCGAACTACTACCTCTTCCTGCTGCTGAACATCCTGTTGGTGGCCTTCGGCCTGGCCCCCGGCATGCTAAGCCGCGCCACCGCGGTCTATGCGGTGTTCATGCAGAATTTCCACCTGCCGTTGGACCTCTTTTTCTGGGAATCCTGGTCGCTCGCCGTGGAGGAATGGTTCTACCTGCTCTTTCCGTTGCTGGCGTTCGGCCTTATGGCCTTGCCATCCCTGCGCGGCAGCACCTCCTTCCTGTGGGTGTGCCTCCTCTTCATCCTGTTTCCCGTTGCGGCGCGCATGGGCGTGGCGCACCATGTGGTGGACGAGTCCACGCGGAACATCTGGGTGCAGAAGTTGGTGATCACCCGCTTGGACGCGCCCGGCTACGGCATGCTCGCCGCCTGGGTGGCGCGGCACCACCGCGTCTTCTGGAGACTGCTGCGCTGGCCGGCCCTTGCCTGCGGCATCGGGCTGCTCCTGTTCCTTGCCACGTTGGCACGGCCTGCGGGGCCCGGCGCACTGCTGTACGGCATGAACAGCCTGGAGGCCTTCGCCACCGCGTTGCTGCTCCCGCTCTTTTCCCAATGGAACAACGGCGGCGCATGGGCGGGTACATTCCGGTTGCTCAGCCTCACCACCTATTCGCTGTACCTGGTCCACATGCCGATGCTGTACCTCCTGGGGCGTTATGTGCCCGGCCCCGTGGCCTGGTCCTGCGCCGCGCGGTACGGCCTCTTCCTTGCCGGGGCCTGGGCGGTGGCGGCCCTGGTGTACGTGGCCTGGGAACGCCGCTTCATGCGCATGCGCGATCCCGCAGGGCGCTGGCTTGCCCGGCGCTTTGCGGCGCCCGTACAAGCGGTCCGGCCTTCGTCAACGCCAAGGCCCTGACGATACCGTTCCGGAAGTGCAGGCATGCATTCACTGCTTTTTCCGGAAGATCCGTTGGAAGATGTTCTCCCGTTGCGCTCCTTTTTCCGGCCCGGTATTGCCCTGGTTGCCGCCCTCCTTCACCGCGTTGCGGTTGAACAGGCGGTCGAAAAAGCCGGATGGCCGCCAGGGCTGGCACTCCATGTCCACCTCCAGGGGCGGCTGCGCAAAAGGCACCATGTACTTCCGCCTGAGCTCCGGTGATCGTTCCACTTCGGCCAGTGTACCGCCGATAATGGGCAGCGCCAATTGTGCGCCGGTGCCCAGGCCACTGTTGAAGTGAATGGAGGGATCGCGGGCGCCCACCCATGTTGCCGCCACCAGCGCCGGCGTATAGGCGATGAACCAGGCATCCCCAAAATCCTGCGAGGTTCCTGTTTTGCCGGCCACCGCACCCCGGACGCCGAACCGCGCACGCAAGGAGGCTCCCGTGCCGGAATCAATGGCACGCTGCAGCATGGCCGTAACCACCGCCGCTGTTTGCGCGGCCAGTGCCTGCCTTGCTGCCGCAGGCTTCGCCTGGAAGACCACCTTGCCCTGCGCATCGGTGATGCGCTCCACCAGTTGCAGGTCCCTCACCGTGCCTTACCGGGCAAATGCGCCATAGGCACGTGCAGCTTCCGTGAGTGAAATATCCTCCGCCCCCAGTGCCAGTGCCGGGTTCTCCACTCCGTCCACGGGCAGCTGCAGGGCGCGGAACGTGTTGCGGATGGTGTCCGCCCCCGTGCGGAAATAGAGGTCTACCGTGGGAATGTTCATCGAATGCGCCAGTGCATACCACAGCGCCACCTGTCCGCCCATCGTATCCTTCTCAAAATTTTTGGGGGACCATCCGTCATATTCGGGATAGGTCCTTTGCTCATTGTTCAGGTAGGTACACGGGGTTAGGCCATGCTCGATCGCGGCGGCATAAAGCATGGGCTTGATGGCCGAGGCGATGGGCCTTCGGCCTTGCACCTGGTCGTAGGGCAGGGTGCGGAAATCGTTTCCGCCGCTGTAGGCGCGCACCTTGCCCGTGGCAGGGTCCACCATCAGGAAGGCGGCCTGCAGCATGCGTTGGTAATGCCACAGGCTGTCGCGGAAGGTGATGCTGTCCGGAGGTGCATCATCCCAGGTGAACACATCGCGCACGGCCCGGTCGTTCCGTTTCCACGCGGCATCGGGCTTCCTGGCCATGGCGCGTTCCCAGGCCTTTCGCGCGCCCCGTGCCCCCAGCTCACGGTCCAGCTTGGGCTGCATGGTTGAGAGCTGCTTGGCCACGGCACGCAGCGCGGCCTGCTGCAGTGCCGTGTCCAGCGTGGTGTGGATGCGCAGGCCGTCCTTTTCAATGTCATAAGGCGCGCCGTCCTTCTTCCTGAGCTTGGCAAGGGCAGCCCTTGCCTGCTGCTCCACACGCGCATTGAAGTAGCCGTAGTCATCAAACTTGGCAGCCCCCGCATAGCGGACCCCCAGCGGCAGCGCCTGCAGGCTGTCGCGCGCGGCATCGGTGAGCTTCCCGTTGCCGGCCATCAGCGCCAGCACCTGGTTCCTGCGGCCCTTGGAGGCTTTCGGGTGCAGGCGGGGATTGTAGCCCGTGTTGGCCTTGAGCATGCCGATGAGCACCGCGCCTTCCTCCACTTTCAATTGCGATGCGGGCTTGCTGAAGAAGCGTTCCGCCGCCGATTCAATGCCATAGACGTTCTCTCCGAAGGGCACCGAGTTGAGGTAGAGGGTGATGATATCCTCCTTGCTGTACACCTGTTCCAGGCGCTGCGCCACCAGCGCCTCCTTGATCTTGTTCACGGGCACGGTGAACAGCCCGTGTCGTTCGCGGCCGTAGATGTTCTTGATGAGCTGCTGGGAGATGGTGCTGCCTCCGCCACCGCTGCGGTCGCGGGCCAGCAGGGTGCGGAAGAACACGCGCACATAGCTGAAGGCATCCACGCCGCCGTGCTCGAAGAAGCGCTGGTCCTCGGTGGAAACGAGCGCATCCACCACGTGCGCGGGCAGGTCCTTCCAGCGCACGTTGGTGCGCTCTTCGGCGAACACCTTGCCGATCACCGCGCCGTTGGAAGCCAGGATCAGGGTGGCCTCCTCATTGCGCAAGGCGGCCAGGTCCGCGGCACCGGGCAGCTTCCCGAAGGCATTGTTCTGCACCAGCGCCACCAGCAGGAAGAAGCCCATGCAGGCAATCGCCACCAGCAGGAACAAGGCCTTCCACAAAACGGCCGTGCCCCGGGAGGATTTCTTGGACTTCTT
>JAFEAI010000035.1 GCA_018266475.1 Bacteroidota bacterium | reverse complement strand
GCCGATTTCGACGCGGTGATCGCCACCAACCTGAAGAGCGTCTTCAACATGACCAAGGCGGTGATGCGCACCATGCTCAAGCAGCGCAACGGCAGCATCATCAACATGAGCAGCGTGGTGGGCGTGAAGGGCAACGCGGGCCAAGCCAATTACGCGGCCAGCAAGGCCGGCGTGATCGGCTTCACCAAAAGCGTGGCACTGGAACTGGGCAGCCGCAACATCCGCTGCAATGCCGTGGCACCGGGTTTCATCGAAACCGAAATGACCGGCGCCCTGGACGAAAAGACGGTGCAGGGATGGCGCGAAGGCATCCCGCTAAAGCGTGGCGGTACGCCCAAGGATGTGGCCGATGCCTGCCTGTTCTTCGCCAGCGACCTCAGCGGGTACGTTACAGGGCAAACGTTGCACGTATGCGGGGGGATGCTTACTTGATGGTTCGTTGTCGGTTGTCAGTTGTTAGTTGTCAGTTGTCGGTTGTCAGTTGTCGGTTGTCAGTTGTTAGTTGTTAGTTGCCAGTTGTCGGTTGTCAGTCCTTCGTTTCCGCCCAAGGCCAGCAACTGGGAACTGACAACTCCCTCCCATGACCCTCACCACCCACTACTCCCTTTGGCTGGCGCCGCTTTGCGTGCTGTTGGGGGTGCTGTGCGCATGGCTGCTGTACCGGGGCACCCGCGAGCGGAACGGGTGGAGCCCGGCCCTGCAATGGACCATGGGCGCGTTGCGTGCCCTGGTGATCGCGCTGCTGGCGTTCTTCCTGCTGGAGCCCATGACGCGCATCCTGCTGCGCGAGGTGCGCAAGCCCATGGTGGTGCTGGCGCACGACGGCTCCTCCTCCCTGGTGGCCAGCGCCGACAGCACCGCGATCCGAAATGCCTATCCGGCGCAACTTCAGGCGCTCGCCAAGCAGCTCGGCGACCGCTACGACGTGCGCGAGTTCACGTATGGAAGTGCGGTTACCGACGGGCTGCAGTTCAACCAGCAGGAAGGCCAGACCGACATTGACCAGCTGTTCCGCGCCGTGTACGACCGCTTTGCCGGGCCGGACCTCGGCGCGGTGGTGATCGACGGCGACGGCATCTACAACCGGGGCCGCGACCCGCGCCTGGCCGCAGAACGCCTTGGCGTGCCCGTGTTCCCCATCATGCTGGGCGACACCACCGTGCGCCCCGACCTGGCCTTGCGCGGCGTGGACCACAACCGCATCACCTACTTAGGCAATGAATTTCCGCTATTGGTGAAGGTGAAGGCCGACCACCTCAAGGGCCGCAACACCCGCGTAGCCGTGCTGCACAATGGCAAGGAAGTGGCCGGCAAGGACCTGGCCATCAATGCCGACCCGCTGCTGGCCGAGGTGCCACTGATGGTGAAGGCCGATGCCGCCGGCCTGCAACGCTACACCGTGCAGCTGAAGGCGGTGGAAGGGGAAGTGACCACGGCGAACAACACGCAGGACATTTTCGTGGACGTCCTGGACGAACGGCGCAAGGTGCTGGTGCTCGCGCGCAGCCCCCATCCGGATGTGGCGGCGATCCGCCTGGCCATGGGCGCCTTGGAAGGCTACACCGTGGAAACGGCGCTGGCCGCCGACTTCAACAAACCGGTGGAGCAGTACGACCTGGTGGTGCTGCACCAGCTGCCCGCACCTGGCGTGGCCGTGCAGCCGCTGCTGGAGAAGCTCGAAAAAAAGGAGATCCCCACGTGGCTCATCCTGGGCGGGCAAAGCGACCTGCGGCAGGCAGGCGCAATGGGCATGGGCGTGGCCATTGAAGGCGCGCGGGGCGGGGTGACCGATGCACAGGCGGGCCTGGCACCCAACTTCACGCTGTTCACGCTGGATCCCGAAGATGTGCGCGTGATCGAGCGCTTCCCGCCGCTGCAGGTGCCCTTCGCGCAGTACGCATTGTCGCGCTCGGCCACGGCCCTGCTCACCCAGCGCATAGGCCCGGTGCGTACCGACCACCCCTTGTTCGCATTCCAGGCCCAGGCCGCGCGGCGCACGGCCATCACCTGCGGGGAGGGCCTGTGGCGCTGGCGGCTGGCGGACATGCAGCAGAACAACACCACCGCCCACTTCGACAAGCTGGTGCAGAAAACCGTGCAGCTGCTGGCCCTCAAGCAGGACAAGAGCCGCTTCCGGGTGCATGGCGAGCGCGAATTCGCCCAAACCGACAAGGTGGTGCTGGATGCCGAGCTGTACAACGCCAGCTATGAACCGGTGAACGGCCCTGAAGCGGCCATCACCTTCACCGATGAAGACGGGCGCAAACTGGACTACACCTTCAGCCGCTCCGGCACGGGCTACCACCTGGATGCCGGCGTGCTGCCGCCGGGCCGCTACACATGGGCCGCTGCGGCCACGCTGGACAAAGAGCGGCTCACCGCCAAGGGTGAATTTTTGGTGAAGCCGTTGGTAGCGGAGAAAATGATCACCGTGGCGGACCATGGGCTGTGGGCGAACATTGCCGCACGCACCGGCGGCATGGCCGTGGCCCCGGGTTCCATGGAAAGCATCGCCGAAGCGCTGAAGGACCGGCCCGAGCTGGCGGCACGGTCCTACTCGCATGCCAGCTTCAGCGATTTCATCGGCCTGCGGTGGCTGTTCCTCCCGCTGCTGTTGCTGCTCACCTTGGAATGGGCGCTGCGCCGAAGGAGCGGCTCCTACTGAACCAGGCATGGAAGACGCAAGCAGCGGACGGTGGAAACGCATGCCAAGGTGGCTGCGGGCCGCCTTTGCGCTGCTGGCCGTGGTGATGCTGGGATGGTCCCTGCGCTACCCGCTGCTGCTGGGGCTGGGCAATTTCCTCATCACCGAGGATGCACCCGCACAGGTGGATGCCGTGTTCGTGCTTGGAGGCTCCGTGGAAGACCGCGGTGTGGAGGCCACGCGCATCTATCAGCGGGGCTGGTGCGAGCAGTTCGTGTTCACCGGTGCGCCCGTGCCCAGTGCGCTGGCCTCCCTGGGGCTGGACAGCACCGAGGCGCAATGCACCCGCAACGCCGCCGTGTTGGCCGGCCTTCCGCGCGAGATGACCGTGGCGCTGGACAAAGGCACCAGCACCTTCGAGGAATCCGAGGCGCTGCTGCAATACGCCGTGGAGCAGGGCTTCGACACGGTGATGGTGGTCTCCAACTACTTCCACCTGCGCCGCATCGGCATGGTGTTCCGCAAGCGTTTCCGCAAGGAGGGCATCACCGTGCTGCTGCACGGGGCACCTTCCTCCGATTTCGATGAGCGCACCTGGTGGACTACCGAGGAAGGCCTCATCATGCTGAACAACGAGTATGTGAAGCTGGGGTACTATTGGTTGAAGTACTGAGGGGGTTGGCAGTTGGCAGTTGGCAGTTGATAGTTGGCAGTTGATAGTTGGCAGTTGATAGTTGGCAGTTGATAGTTGGCAGTTGATAGTTGGCAGTTGATAGTTGGCAGTTGATAGTTGGCAGTTGCAGTGGGCAGTTGGCAGTTGCAGTTGGCAGTTGCAGTGGGCAGTTGCAGTGGGCAGTTGGCAGTTGCAGTGGGCAGTTGGCAGTTGCAGTTGGCAGTGGGCCGTTGGCAGTTGGCAGTCCTCCGAGCGCGGCCCAGGAGCGGCTGCGTTCAGGGCATTTTACGTTGATTCTTTGGCCTGAGCGGAGCCGAAGGGCCAACCTCAGATCTCCATGTTTCAAATGGATGACTTGGGTGTTTGAATCAGGTACGTGTGCCCTGGCCGCGCATAGCGCAACAGGTTTACGCCCGGGGCGCAATCCGGGTAGAGCTG
This sequence comes from Bacteroidota bacterium, assembly GCA_018266475.1. GTDB lineage: Bacteria > Bacteroidota > Bacteroidia > Flavobacteriales_F > PHOS-HE28 > PHOS-HE28. The sequence goes on along the minus strand of JAFEAI010000035.1, from coordinate 2,047 downwards.
CACAGGTGTCGGGCACGCTTCAATGCTGCACCACGATCCGCTGCATGGAGCGGCTTCCTGCTGCTTCCGCCACCAGCAGGTAGCAGCCGTCCGGAAAATGCCTCAGGTCAATGTCGGTGCGCAGTGTGCCGGGCTGGGCGGTGCCGCTCCATACGGCACGGCCCAAGGCATCATGCACGCGCAACGCCAACTGTGCACTGTTGCCCGGCAGTTGCACGGTGAACAGGCCATCGCCCGGGTTGGGCATCACTTGCATGCCTTCCTGCGCCGATTTTTGGGCAATGCCCACCCAGTTCACGCAGAAGGCATCGCTCACCGCCCATTGGAAGCTGCCGCTGCCCGCCAGGAGCGTGTCCGCATTGGAATCCGTGACCACAAATCCACCGTGGCCGTAGTTGCAGCACATGCCGTCTCCTACGGCATCCATCACGGTAATGGTGTAGCAGTCGTGCGCCAGGCACACCGGCGTGTTCACGGTATAGCCGTTGTTGCTGTTGTTGTACGGGCCGCCCTGCGCCAGCAGGTAGCCTTCCTGTGATTCAACCTTCCATGTGGTCTCGCTGCCGTAGCGGTCCAGGTTCATCTTCACCACTGCCGTTATGCCCGGTTGGTTCACCATCACCTGCAGGCTGTCCGTGTCGTTCGCGGGGTTGGTGTCCGTGCCGTTGTTCGGATCGCCCGCGCGCACGTGCAACCAGTGCAGCCCTTCGGGCAGGTGCAGCACCGGTAGTTGCACGTTCACCGTTTGCACCGGGTGCAGGTTGCCGTACCAGTGCCGGGTGCCCACCAGGGTGCCATCCACAAAATAGTTGATGTTCGCATAGGTGATCACGCCCGTTCCGTTGTTCTTCAAGGTGACCACCGGCGCAATGCTGTCGCTGTTGCACAGCACGCGCGGCACCTGGGCGATGCTGGTGATGGCGGCATCCAGCGGGGCGGGCACATTGATCTCCGGGTCGAACCCCGCCAGCACGTCCCCGCAAGTGCCCAACCATTGCTCGATGTGCGGGTAGGTAAGGTGGAATTGGCCGTAGTAATCGTTCACGTTGTTGCTGCACGAGGCCTGCCCGCCGTAGAGCTGGCCGATGATGTGGTGGTTCTGGTTCCAAAGGGCGCTGCCGCTGCTTCCCGGCTCGGTGGTGCCGCTGTTCCATTGGGGCACGTGCCAGCAATCGGCGGGCCCGTTGCCCACGTCGATGTTCTGCGCATTGAAGGGTCCGTTGGAACTGCTGATCTTCTTGATGTCGCCGCTGGGGTGGTGGATGCAATGCACCGTGTCCGGCGTGGTGCCGCTCTTGTCCCATCCGCTGTAGTACGGGTGGAAGTCCGCTGGCGGCTTGCTGCTCAACCGCAGGAAGGCCGCGTCCGTGGGCGGGTTCTCAAAGAGTTTGTCGCAGCCGGTGATGCTGTGGTCCATGGGTGCGTTCTCCGTGGGGGTGCAGACGGGGCTTTCCCAGTTGAAGATGAACACCCAGGAGGCGTTGGTGTTGTTGCCGCCCGTGCAGTGGTTGGCGGTGAGGAAGTAGGGGGTGCTGTCGTTGGCGCAGTTGTTCAGCAAGCTGCCGGAGCACACGCCGCCGCCCAGCACCACATGGGCCACGGACCGGATCTCCTGCCGCCAATTGTCGCCTTCGGGGCAAATGGTGTTCACGTTGCAGGGGGCACTGTCGCCAAAGCTGCGGTCGTTGCCCTTGCCCAGCAGGCGGTAGCCATGCACCACCGTGCTGATGGCAAGCCCGCCCTGCCCTGCCACCGCCGGTGGTTCGATGTATTCCACGGTGATGCGGTCACCCTGGAGCGGTGCCGTGCCGAAGGCGGAATGCCCGGGATTGCTTAGTGCGGTGAACGCCCCGCGCACCGCACCCGCTTCATTGTACAGGAACATGCGCGCGCCCTCCGGGATCACGTAATTGCTGAACTGCAGGTTGATGGCCAAGGCCCCGGGGCAATGCAGTTGGAGCCTCCACACGCGGTCGCCGTTGGGCATGGTATACCACGAGCCGCTGTTTTGAAGGGTGTAATCCGTGGCGTGCTCAAAGCCGAACCG